>CALEZK010000379.1 GCA_937928585.1 uncultured bacterium
GATCGTCAATGCCAACAGCATCGGCAGCATGCTCGCCAAGGAGCTCAACCCGGCTGCGGCAGGTTGGAGCGCGGGATAGCCAAGTTGCACGATTCCACCGTGCATGACCTCGAACTCCACGTACCAAATCCCGGCTATCTCAACCGCACGGGGCTGGCTGGCCAGCCAGCCATCAACCAGAACGCCCGGACTCCAGGAATCGTCGTCCACGAGCAGGTAGGGGATAAGTTCGCTGGGTTCCACATCGTTAGGTACGGGCAGCCGAACGGTCGCCGGTGTGGCGAAATTCGCTTCTGGGGCGATACGGTAGGCTGGCCCCATCGATTCGACGAAGTCAGGCAAGTGTTCGGCTTCGTATTCGAGGACCACCAGAGGTCCTCCAGACGGTAGGAGCGCATTGCTGTTCAAGACGTGTCCGGCCGAGAACACCGCGACAACCGGCGCGATGGCGTCGCCGCCGATCGTGCGCGCGCTGGCTTCCAGCGTAAGCGTTGTACCCGGTTCCATCGGAGAACCCAAAGTCACCCATACCCATCCATCACTACCGCTATCGTTCAACGGCGACCACGCGGTGCGCACGATTTCATTGTCGATCCCATTGAGCGCGACAACAATCGTCTGCGTGTCTATCGCGTTGTTAGCCGATAACCGAATCGCAAGACTGGTGGTAGATTCGTCTGCCAGAACAGGCATCTTGGTGAGCGTCGTTGCGGTTGCTTTCGCGAGGTGCGCCTTGCCCCGGTAACCGGACTCGGCCGAAGTGGGCGCGCTTTGACCGCAAATGTTTTGCGCCCGCACCCAATAGTAATAGGTGTTGTATGACGTGTTGACGTTCGTGCCGCCGCTGCAACCGCCCGAATTCAAATTGCTGGGACCCTGCGCGCTGGAATCCGAGTAGAACGTCAGAATCGTCGTCGCAATTACCTGTGCGGTCGATACATCGTTCGCGGTATTGCGATACACAACATAAGACTGCGCGCCGAAGACCGGCGACCAGGTCAATTGCACGCGATCCCCAAAAATCCCGTCGGTGGCGGTGAAATTTGACGGGGTGGCGGGCTTGAAGCAATTCAGCACTTCAACTTCGCCATCGTCGATATCCGTGTCGATAGGCTCGGCATTGGGGCCGGTGGATGATTCATTCAGCCCCTGAACGGGGTATTCCTCGCCCGGCAGAGCAGAGGAATTGATCTCAAACTTGAGCAATAGTATCTGGCCGGAACTTATCCGATTGTCGTTAAGCCCAAAAATCAGAAACGATATTCGGCCTGGCGCCGGGAACCCCCAGGTTACGTCTTTTCCCGCGAGGGTGACCACCAAGCCCGGCTCGGCATCCAAGAATGTGAGTTTTGTGTGGTCGTATTCTATCCAGAACGCCACCGCACTCGGCCGTGTGCTGGCGCTCATGGTCACCGGCACATAGACATCCGCACCCGCGAAACCGCCCGCATCCAGGATCTTCAGCTCTACACCGTCATCGTCGTCGCCAGCCAGGGCAGCAGCGCAAAAAAGGCAGGCAAATAGCACGGCGCAGCATCGCCCCGCGAAAATGCCCGTCACCCGCCACTCCATCCAACCGACTCCTTACGTCAATCCCGGAAAACCGACCCGCTGTTAGGCCAACCATTATACTTACCATATCCGAGACATGTCATTACCCGTTTTCATTCCGGGATTTCCCGGATTCTTGCCTCGCGCCTCAGTATTCTCCCCACAAAATATGGTAGGTATTGCGTAAACTGACCACAAGTGATAGCGTATCGACTGAAAGTAGGGGAGTTGGAAATGGCACAAATCGACAAGTATCTCATGATGATGGTCAAACATGGTGCATCGGATCTGCACTTTTGCACCGGGTGTAAGCCAATCTTCCGAAAAGATGGCTCGATGATGGCCTTGCGCAGCGAGGAAGACCTCGACTCACAGGCGACACGCACAGTCCTGTACGAAATCATGCCGCCTGCAAACGAGCAACAGTTTAACGATTCGCACGACACGGATTTTGCCTACTCCCTCGAAGGCTATGGCCGGTTTCGCGTGAACGTCTTTATGGACCACAAAGGCATGGGTGCGGTATTTCGCGTGATTCCCACCAAGATTCTCTCATGCGAGGAATTGGGACTGCCTGACTCGGTGAAAAAATTCTGCGGACTTACCAAGGGGCTGGTGCTCGTCACGGGGCCGACGGGTAGCGGCAAATCGACGACGCTTGCCGCGATGATCGATCTCATCAATTCGCAGCGCAGCGAACACATCATCACGATAGAAGACCCGATTGAGTTCGTGCATCCGAATAAGAGCTGCCTTATCAACCAGCGCGAAGTGCACAATCACACGAAAGGCTTCAAAGCCGCTTTGCGCGCTGCCTTGCGTGAAGATCCGGATATTGTGCTCGTCGGCGAAATGCGCGATTTGGAGACGACCCACATCGCCATTGAAACCGCGGAAACCGGCCACCTTGTGTTCGGAACGTTGCATACCACAACCGCAATATCCACGGTCGATCGCCTGATCGATCAGTTCCCGTCCGATCAACAGCAGCAGATTCGCACCATGCTTGCCGGCACGCTGAAGGGGGTTGTTGCGCAGAACCTTCTCAAGAAAAAAGGCGGAGGCCGCGTCGCCGCGCTCGAAGTCATGGTGGTGAACGCCGCCGTCGCGTCCCTCATTCGCGAAGCCAAGACCAATCAGATCATGAGCATCATGCAGACCGCAAAGAAAGAAGGCATGACAATACTCAACGAAGAACTCGCGCGGTTCTGCAAGGAAGACGTTATCGAACCGGAAGAGGCTTGGCGCAAAGCCGTCGATAAGGAAGGGTTCCTGAAGTCCCTCGAATCCGCCGGCGTGAACTTCAAGCCACCGGCGGAATAACGCGCCGTTGCGACACGCGGGCCATCCTACTACAATGGCCCGGCTGGCGTTGTCCAGAGCATTGTTTTGGTGTTCCTTACGATACGGCACCTCATGATTCAAGTCACCTGTTCAAATTGCGGATTGCAGATACTCGTCCCCCCCACGGTGGAAGGCCGTTGGGGGATGTGTTTTGGTTGCGGTTCGCGCGTAAAGGTGCCTTCGGCGGACGGGGAAGACGAGGAGATTACACTCGACTTTGCTGTCGGCCATCGCATAGCGGATCGCTATATTATCGAGGCGCCGATCGGCAAAGGCGGCATGGGTGTCGTCTATCGCGCGCGAGACTTGCTCATGAGTGAGCGGGTTGCGTTGAAGTTTCTGCACCCCTTCATTTTGCAGTCTCAGCGGGGCATGCAGTTATTCGTTCAAGAGGCGCAGATCGCGCGGCGGCTGCGCCACGAAAACATCGTCGCGGTGCATGATGTCGGCTCCACACCGGAAGGCATCATGTACTTGTCGATGGAGTTTCTCCACGGCCAATCATTGCGCGCGTTTCTCCGGTCATGCAGGGAACAGCGAAGGCTGCTCGACGTGCGCATGGTGGTCACGATCACGTCGCAGATCTTATCCGCGCTCGACTATGCCCACCGCACCGTCGTGCACCGCGATATCAAACCAGAGAACGTAATGATCATGGCCGGTGAACGCGTCAAGGTGCTCGACTTCGGGCTTGCCAAAGTGCTTGACGAAGACGTGCCGAAAATTGAAGGCGATCAAAAGCCGTCGCGCGTCATCGGCACCGAGGCCTACGCCGCACCCGAGCAATTGCGGTATCTCGGAGTCGATCTGCGCGCAGACTTATATGCGGTCGGCTTGATGCTCCGTGAAATGCTGACATTGCGCACGCCCATAGAGGATCAGGTCGAGGTGCAGCGGGTGAGAACCGACGTCGCACCGTCGATCCTGCAGATCATGAACAAGGCCATTCAAGGCCCCAAGGAAGACCGCTGGCAGAGCGCCGCGGAATTCCGCACTCGCCTGATGGCCGCGTTCGATGAATCCTATCGGCAAGCCGCGCAGGCGCAGGTCCACGCGAACAGCGAAAGGGAAGTTTCGACTGAAGGCATGGTGCTGCTCGATGGCGGCAGTTTCGTGGTCGGCAGTGCGAGTTCTCCGGACGAATCGCCGGAGTTCGAGTACTTCGTTGATGCCTTTTATATCGACGTGTACCCCGTGACTAACGGCCAGTACGGCGAGTTCCTCAAGGCGACCGGCCACCCCGCGCCAAAGTTTTGGGGATTGCCCCAGCACATGGGGCCGAACCAGCCGGTTATCGGGGTGAGTTGGAACGATGCCGCCGCATACGCCGCGTGGGCCGGCAAGTCCCTCCCCACGGAAGCGCAATGGGAATTCGCCGCGCGCGGCCAGGAAAACAGAAAGTACCCCTGGGGCAATACGGAACCCGACGCCAATAAAGCCAACTATGGCGACCACCTGAACATGGCCTCGCTCGTGACCATGCACGACGATGGAAGCACGCCCGATGGCGTGTGCGATCTTGCGGGAAACGTGTATGAGTGGACCGCGGATTTCTTTCTGCCTTACGATCCCGTGAAACGCAAAGCCGCCATGGAACATGGCCCGCCCTTGCGCACGGTTCGCGGCGGTTCGTGGCATTCGCCTGCATCGGAGTTGCGCTGCTCTTTTCGAAAAGGAATGTTTCCGGAGTCGAAATTGAATACCATCGGTTTTCGGTGCGTGTTGCCGGTCAAGCGAAGTTAATTGATCGCCGAGTTCTTTGCCGCTAAGACCTAACTGATTCATGGAGCGAACGATGGATACCCAATCCGCATTGAACTACATCAAGACCCACTGCATCGTCGCAGTTGTCCGCGCGGAATCCGGCGGTGATGATCTCGTGCGAATCGTGGAAGCGGTCGCCGCGGGAGGGGTTCGCTGTATCGAACTGACCATGACCACGCCGGGCGCATTACAGGCGCTCGAACTGGCAAGCACAAAACTAGCGGGCGCGGACGTCATGCTGGGCGTCGGCACCGTGCTGGACGCGGAGACCTGCCGCATGGCAATTCTCGCAGGCGCGTCTTTTGTCGTCACGCCGGTGGTCGCGCCGGAAGTCGCGCGTATGGCGCGACGATACGGCAAACCGGTCGCGCTCGGCGCATATACGCCGACAGAAGTGCTTGCGGCGTGGGAAAGTGGCGCGGACGTTGTAAAGGTGTTTCCTGCGAGTGTTGGTGGGCCGGACTACATCAAAGCGATCAAAGGTCCGTTGCCGCAGGTGCCCCTATTGCCGACGGGCGGCGTGGAACTGGACAATATCGCCGATTTTCTCAAAGCGGGCGCGTTTGCGCTCGGTGTCGGTGGTAACCTGGTCAGCAAGAAGTTGGTAGACGCAAAGGATTTTGCGGGAATCACCAAAAACGCCGCGAAGTTCGCGGACGCCGTGAAAGCGGCGCGAGCCTAACCCGAATCTACTGTCATTCCGCGCAACGCAAGGAACGGACGCGGCAGGCTACAGCGTCGCGCGCTGGAATTCCCAGAAACCGCCGCCCAATATGCGCGTTGCATCGCGCCGAATTTCCTCGTCGCTTACCTGCCATCCCGCGTGCGCAAGATCAGCAAACTTTTCGCCAAGCACCTTCCCGATAATGGCGCGGGAGTGATCCCATTTGTAGATGACCTGCTCCAGCACGCGCGCGTCGCTGTGCTGTGGCGTAACGCTCAGGCCCAGCATTTCCAGACGCATCCGCGTCATCTCTTCAATAAGGCTTGGATTATTCAGAAACCACCAGCAACCGAAAATGAAAAGGTTCGGAAACTTGCGCCCCGCAACGCAAAGGTCATGCTGGTTCTCCCTGGACAGCATGGTCACCATGAACTTATCGCGCGGGAACGTCGCGCAGATGCGTTCCACCGCGCCAACATCCGCCCGCGCGACGCCGTCTCCCGCGAGTTTTAATGCGGGATTCACTGCGCGCTTCACGCCGATCATCATCGCAAATGGAATGTTCAATTCGCGCGCAACGGGGACAACACACTCCGCGATAATTTTCGCGCGGGGCCTGTCCTCGGGAAACGCAAAGTCCGGCGGCAACGATACGGCCATATACAGCGCGTTCATCCGCTTTGCATGGTTCAGAAGGAAACGACGAACTTCCGACAAACTCGACGCATCCGTATCGGGTCCTGCGGCATAGCCCCACGCGCGCAAGCGCGCGCTGGCGTTGGCAAAATCATTCAACAGGGGATCAATGCGAAGCGCCGCGTGAAATCGCGGGTCCGCATTGTAACCCGCTTCCCACACAGGCCGTTCCAAATCATCAAACGGATCGTTGGTCATCACGACATCCCGGACGTTTGCAGTGAGCAAAACTTCCGCGACATGGTTCTCGACCGCTTGGTCATCGAAGAAAACGCGGTATTCGTTCAGGTCGCGCGACGCCACGTCGAGTCCGAGTTGATGCAGCACCGTGAGCACACCTCGGCACGCCTCGCTGATCGGCGAGCGTTCAAGAAACAACTGCTTCCATATAAAATCCGCCTGTTCGCGCTTCGACATGTTCCAGTAACTTTCATAAGGCACGCGCGTGGCCCGCAAGACTTCCGCGATAAGGTAGTGGTACGTAAGCAATTCATCGATTCCATAGAGCAGAAGCGACTTGAAAGGAGGCGCGTACAGATGGGTATGCAGGTCGGTTACCGCCGTGTCATTGATGATCGCATGAACCCGAGCCTGTAGTTCCTCCCTCGATTCCTGCGCAGTGAGTGTCGACATGATTTCAGTCCCAAGCCTTCCGTTGCGGGCAAGTTAGTTTCGATTGCAACACGCTAGCACATTGCGGCGCTGCGCCGAAACAGCGAAGCCAAAAAACAAGGCGGGAACGACACGCGCCGTTCCCGCCCGAAATGATAAACACGCGCGCGATTAATTTGCCGCGCCGACTTTTTCCGCGGCTGCTTTGCGAAGTTCGGTCTTTAGAATCTTCCCGGTGGGGCCCAGCGGAAGCGACTTAACGATCTCAATGTGCCGCGGATACTTGTACGCGGCCATTTCCTTTTTCGCCCACGCGATGAGTTCGGATTCGGTTATATTCGCGCCGGTCTGCGGAATGACATATGCGCAGACCTCTTCGCCATATTCCTCATGCGGAATGCCGATAACCGCCGCGAGCGACACGTCCGGGTGCGTCATCAGCACTTCTTCTACTTCGCGCGGATATACATTGAACCCGCCGCGGATAATCATGTCTTTCACGCGATCCACGATGAAGTAGTAGCCGTCTTCATCGCGATACCCGATGTCGCCGCTGTGAAACCATCCCCCGCGAAACGCTTCGTCATTGGCTTCGTCGCGCTTGTAGTAGCCCTTCATGATGTTGTGGCCGCGAATCACGATCTCGCCCGGTTGTCCCGTGGGAAGTTCGTTCATGTCGTGGTCCACAATCTTCATTTCCACGCCCCAAACCGGGGTTCCGATCGATCCCGGTTTGCGCGGGCGTTCAAGCTGGTTGAAGCTGGCCACGGGCGAAGTCTCCGAAAGCCCATAGCCTTCGAGAATGGTCACGTTGAACTTCTCTTCAAACCGCTTCATCACTTCGACGGGCATGGCTGCTCCGCCCGAATTGCACACCCGGAGCGTATTCGCGATCTTTGCCACATCAAACTTTTCCAGCTCGGGGTACGACAATAGATCCCAATACATGGTGGGCACGCCCGCGAACATCGTGATGCCTTCGTCCTGAAACGCGCGCAACACATTGCCCGCGTCGAATCGCGGTTGTAGCACAAGCGTTACACCCGTGAGAATGCCCGCCATCATCTGGCAGGTAAACCCAAACGAATGGAACAGCGGAAGCACCACGAGAAGTTTATCGTCTTTTGTGCTGCGGCCCATGTCCCGCACGACCATCGAATTGATGGTGATATTCGAGTGCGTCAATTCCGCGCCCTTGGGACGCCCGGTCGTTCCCGACGTATAGATGATAAGGCACGTGTCATCCGGGCGAGTAGGCACGGCGTCAAAAACCGGCGATTGATTGTGCAGCAGGCTCATCAACGTGGGAACGCCTTCAACCGGAGAGTCCGCACCCGGAATCGTCGGTATGATCCAGATATGCGGGCAGGTCTTCGCGTCCTGCCATCCCGCATACGCTTCCTGGAAAACCGGAAGTTGCTCGGTGCCCTCGAAACAAATAAACCCGACGGCATCCGAATCGGTAAGGTGGTAGGCAAACTCGCGCCGCCGAAGGAGCGGATTCAAGGGCACCACGACCGCGCCAACCTTCAGAATGCCGAAGACCATAATCGGAAAGTAGGGGAGATTGGGGCAGCACACGCAAACCTTGTCGCCCCGCCGAACGCCCGCCTTCGTCAGTCCATTCGCGAGCTGGTTCGCCATGGCGTCGACCTGCTTGTAGGTCAACCGGATTTGGTCGAAGACTATCGCGTCTTTATCAGGAAACTGCCGCGCGCTCTCTTCGAGCAGAATGGAAAGATTCAGCATGGTAACGCCACTCCTAATCTATCGTTTTCAGCTGTCATTGCGATTATCAATCACGGATTCCGCGAGATTCAGGCCGTAGCGCCCTGCAACGCGATCTTGCGCAATTCCGTTTTCAGAATCTTTCCAGTCGGCCCTAATGGCAGGCTGTTCACGATCTCAACCGAGCGCGGGTACTTGTATGCTGCCAATTCCTTCTTGCCGAAGGCGAGAACGTCGTCAGCCGTCAGCTTCGATCCGTTCTGAAGCACAACGTACGCCTTCACCTCTTCGCCGTATTCTTCGTCCGGAATGCCAATAGCCGCCGCCAGCGAAATTTCCGGGTGCGACATCAGCACCTCTTCAATCTCACGCGGATATACATTGAATCCACCGCGGATGATCATGTCCTTGATGCGATCGACGATATAGTAGTAACCGTCTTCGTCCTTATAGCCAACATCTCCGGTGTGGAACCAGCCGCCGCGAAACACTTCCTCGTTCGCTTCGTCGCGTTTGTAATACCCCTTCATCACATTGTGTCCGCGCACCACAATTTCGCCGGGTTGGCCCACAGGCATCTCGTTCATGTTCTCGTCGACCGCCTTCATCTGAACGCCCCAGATCGGCACGCCGATTGACCCAATCTTCTGCGGCATGTCGATGCGGGTAAAGCTGCACGACGGCGACGTTTCCGACAGGCCGTAGCCTTCCAGTATCTTGATCCCAAACTTGTCCTGAAACCGCGTCATCACATCCACCGGCATGGCAGCGCCCCCGGACACGCCAAGCCGCAACCGCCCCCGGATTTTTTCCAGGTCGAACTTGTCCGCGTCGGGGTAATTCAAGAGGTCCCAATACATCGTTGGAACACCCGCAAAAATCGAGATGCCTTCCTCGTCGAACGCCCGCCATACCTCAGGTGCCTCGAATCGCGTCTGCAACACCACCGTCGCCCCGCCAAGCACGACGGAATTGAGCAACGCATTCAAACCGAACGAGTGAAAGAGCGGCAACACGGCAAGCGTCACATCGTCCGGTCTGCCGTCGATCAAGTGCCGCGACACCATGCAATTCATCAGGCTGTTCGAATGCGTAAGCTCCGCGCCTTTCGGGCGACCGGTAGTGCCGGACGTGTAGATAATGATGCACGTGTCATCGGGCCGGCACTGCACCGTCTCGAACGTAGGCGGCTGTTCGCTCATCAGTTCGCTCAACGTCATCACGCCGGGGATAGGCGAGTCGCCGCCGGGTATCGTCGGGATGATAATGAAATGCTCGCAACTACCCGCCTGTTTCCAGCCTTCGTAGCCCGTCTGCCCGATTGGCAATTGTTCGGTGCCCTCGAAACAGATGAAAACCGTCGCGTCGGAATCTGAAAGGTGATAGGCAACTTCGCGCTCGCGCAAGAGCACGTTCAGCGGAACAAACGCCGCGCCCGCCTTGAGGATGCCAAAGTAAATGATCGGAAAATAGGGGAGGTTGGGGCAGGAAAGCGCGACCTTGTCGCCTTTGCGAACGCCCAGTTTGTACAACCCGTTCGCAACCTGGTTTGCCATCGCGTTGATGGTCTGGTAATCGAGCCTGAATTGTCCGTAGACAATCGCGGTGTGCTCCGGCTTTTCCCGAGTACTGTTCTCGAGGATGACCGCGAGATTCATCATGGCATGCATCTCCCTCACGTTCAGAGCAGCCTATTAAAACGCACCGTCGCCTCAACGGTGAACGCTTACCCTCGGAGCGGCCCGGAAGCCGAATGCGTATTGCGAATTGCGCAGCCAGATGAATCGTGGGTTACCTGGGAAAACGGAAAGTCCGCCCAGGAAAACCGCCACACCCGTAACGCGCGAATTCTACTCCTCACACCCAGCGCATCAAGCCCAATCCCGATACTATCAGACGCGCCGCGCGCCCGTCGACCCCTTTTACACCCTACTCGTAACGAAGCGCTTCCACCGGGTCCACGCCCGACGCCTTGATAGCCGGATACGCACCGAAGAATACCCCAACGGCCATCGAGAAAAAAAACGCCAGCATTACGGACCAGGCAGACGTGAAAACCGGAAGCGGAGGATAGATCGTCCGAATGATGAACGTCCCCAGAAAACCCAGCGCGATGCCCAGCGAGCCGCCCAGCGAACTCAGGGTGATCGACTCGATCGCAAACTGCATTCCAATGTCGTGCCGCGTCGCGCCAACGGCTTTTCGTATCCCCACTTCGCGCGTACGCTCCCGCACCGACACCAGCATGATGTTCATGATGCCGATGCCGCCGACCAGCAGCGAAATACCCGCGATCCCCGCCAGCATCACCCGCATCGCAGTGAAGATCTGGTTGAATGTCGCGAGTATGGAAGTCTGATCCGTGATCGTAAAATCCTCGATGTAATCGTGCGCGGCTTTTAAAATTTCCCGCACCGATTCCGTCGCGACCTTCCCGTCTTCCGGGCTGTTCGCGCGAACGAGAATCTGAAACAGCCGATCTTCACCGCCGTAGAACATCTGTTGACCGCTGCGCAACGGGATAACGACGAGGTCATCGATATTGATGCCCAGCATCACGCCTTTTGGCTCGAGTACGCCGACCACGGTGTGCTTCGCGCGATTGATGCTAATCGACTTGTTCAGCGCATTCTCCGCGCCAAACAATTCCTGCTTTATCTTCACGCCGATGACGCAGACTTTGTTGTTTTTGTCAATGTCCTGCTGCGAGATGAACCGGCCCTGTTGCGCATGGAGATTGCGCACTTCCTCGAACTTGTCGGTCGTGGCGATGATCATCGTGTTGCGACGCCGCTCGCCCAGCTGAATGCCGCCCGCGCCAATCACCAC
>CALEZK010000380.1 GCA_937928585.1 uncultured bacterium
CTTGCATGCCTTCCTTGTGCGGACGGATGGTGGCCTTATGCCCGCGTATCATCAACGGATTGGCCTGACGGTTCGCCATGCTCGAGGTCAGCACCAGCGTTACGTCCTCCGGATAGTCCAGCGTCACCATGAACGTATCCGGCACCTCGCGGTCGTCGTTCTGCACGAAGATGCCGCCCGCGCCACACGCGCGCTCGGGCGCGCTGACGCCCAGCGCAATCGTCAGCGGCGCGATATAGTGGTACAAAAGGTCGGTCGCAATGCCGCCCGAATAGTCCCAATACTTGCGGAACTGAAAGAACCGCGCCTTTGAAAATGGCCGCTTCTTCGCCGGCCCCAGCCACTGCGCCCAATCGATGTACGCATCACCCGCGGACTTATCCGGGCTCGCATCCGGATCGATGCGGTAGTTCCATTCGCCACCACGATCGTTCGGTCCACCCGCGGAATTGCGGCTGTAATCCGCCTGCGCCCATAGCACCTTGCCGATGCCGCCCTGCTCGATAAACTTGCGCGCCTGCCAGTAAAAATCCTGCGAGCAGAATTGCGAGCCACACTGAAACACGCGGCCCGTTTCGTAACATACATTCCGCACTTCCACCGACTCCGGCACCGTCAGCGTTACCGGCTTCTGGCAATACACGTCTTTGCCGGCGCGCATCGCGTCGATACTGATTTGCGCGTGCCAATGATCCGGCGTCGCAACGACGACGGCGTGAATATCGTCGCGCTCAAGAAGCTGCTTATAATCGAAATACGTCTCGACATCGCGCCCAACCGTATCCTTCACGCGCGCCTGATTGTTTTTATTGCGGCGCGCATAACAATCGCTGATCGCGCGAATCTGCTGGTTCTCACCGCCCTTCTCGCGCTCAAGCAACTCGCCGACATGACCGCCGCCCATCCCACCGACGCCAATCATTCCGATGCCGATCGTCTCTCCATCTTTGAGTAATCCGCCGGTTTTTGGCGTGTGCGGATCGACCCGATTCACCGTCTTCTTCGCGAACGCCTGCTGCGACGCCATGCCTAGCCCCAACAACGCAGCACCCGCGCCCGCCCGCCGGAAAAAATCGCGCCGATCAATATCACTCTGATTCGTTGCCATGAAACAATTCTCCCAAATCGTGAAGATGAGCAATTACCCCGCACTGCCACCCGAAACCGGGGCCACAACCGAGTATACGCGCCAACACCCACACAATCACCCACCGCGTGCTCGTAATCAATCTCCGGTCGACGCACGCTGGAGGGCGGGTTTTCCAACCCGCCAAAACTTCCGCAAACCCACTAGGATTACGAATAAGACCGCACCCCATTCGATACCTATCCAAGCCACGAAATCTCTTCCACTGCCACTTAGACCCACCGCCACAAAATTCGCTATACTCCACCCTCACCGTGCCTGGGCAAGGCACAGCAACCCTAAAAGGGAAATCCGTATGCGCAAGTACTCGGCATTTTTCGCGCTGACCGCTTTACTCGCAATCGCGGCGCACGCGCAGGCCCCGGAAGCAAAACTCCTCGAAACCACGAAGGACAGCGGCGTGTTTCACGTGGGTGAATCGACCAAAGGCTCGTTCGTCCTCGAGAACACCGGCAAAGTCCCGTTCAAAATCCTCGAGGTGAAGACCTCCTGCGGTTGCACGACCGCGGTCATCGACAAAGGCGAAATCGCGCCCGGCGCGCGCGGTGAAGTGCAGTACGAAATGAAGGGCACCAATCCCGGCAAACGCACCATCACGATGCGCGTCACCACGGACCCGCCGCTGCAAGATCCGCCGATCTTTACGGCCATCGCAACCTTCAATCCCTATATCGAAGTGGATCCGAAAGACATCGCGGTGGAAATCAACCAGGGCGAGAAACTTTCGCATCGCGTCCCGCTGAAACTTGCCGCGGGCGCTGAATCGCTGAAGATTCTCAACGCGACCGTGCGCGGCCGCGGATTCTCGGTTGCGCTCGACACTCCGAAGGAGGGTGAAGCGCCCGCGCTGCTCGTCACTTCCAATGATCCCTTGCCCGTTGGCAAACGCACGGTCAACGCCACCATCGAATACGATCTGAACGGCAAGGCGACGCAAAGCGTCATCGTTTCCGTGACGGTCCTCGGTCTTGTGCGCATCGATCCGAATCCCATTCAGGCGGCGTTCGAAGAAGGGAAAAACGAAGTCACGGTTAACGTGAAGCTGACGCATGTGAAAGGCGAAGCCTTCAACGTGAAAAGCGTCGTGGCGCGTTCAAGCCAACTCCGCGAGGTGGAGTTGCCGAAGGCCCCCGCAGCGGAACACACGCTTGCGCTCACGTTCGTGCGCAGTCCGCAGCGGCAGTCGCCGCGCGGTTTCCTCACGTTCGAGTTCGACAACGGCATCGGCGCGCAGAATGTATATGCAATGTTTGGCGGACCTGCGGCTCAGCCCGCCGGCCAGCTTCCGCCGGTAACGCCCGCCGCAAAACCTTAGTCACTTTTGTTAGACGCGATCAGCAAGGAGAGATCATGAGCCGCAAGTATGTCCTGGGCCTCGATTACGGCACCGAATCCGCGCGGGCGCTGGTAGTCGCGGTCGATAACGGCGAGGAAGTCGCCTGCACCGTCGAGCGCTACCCCGATGTAGTCATCGACGACGTATTACCCTCCACCGGCAAAAAACTTCCGCCGGATTGGGCCCTGCAGAATCCGCGCGACTATCTCTCCGTCATGGAAAATATTGTGCCTGCCGCGTTGAAGGAAGCGGGCATCAGTGGCGACGACGTCATCGGCATCGGCACGGACTTCACCGCATGCACGATGATCCCCGTCGATAAAGCGGGCACGCCGCTGTCCATGAAAAAAGAGTTCGAAGCGAACCCGCACGCGTGGGTGAAGTTGTGGAAGCATCACGCCGCGCAACCGGAAGCGGACAAGATCAATGCGCTCGCGCTGCAACGTGGCGAAGATTTTCTCGCGCGGTACGGCGGCAAAGTTTCGAGCGAATGGTTGTTCCCCAAGGCACTGCAAATTCTCGACGAAGCACCGGAGATCTACGCCGCGGCGGATCGCTTCATCGAAGCGGGCGACTGGATCGTGCTGCAACTTTGCGGCAAGGAAACGCGCAACGCGTGCGCCGCCGGCTATAAAGCAATCTGGGACGAAGGCTACCCCAGCACCGATTTCCTGAAAGCGCTCGACCCGCGCTTCGAAAATATTGTCGCGGAGAAAATGAATGCGGAAGTTCTGCCCGCTGGCGTGAAAGCTGGCGGCCTCCTGCCGGACATTGCAAAGAAGCTGGGTCTCAAACCCGGCACCGCCGTCGCCACCGGCGGCATCGATGCGCACGTGGCCGTGCCCGGCGCAACGGTCACCGAAGCCGGCAAAATGGTGATGATCATGGGCACAAGCCTCTGCCACATGGTCTGCGGCACCGACAAGAAAATCATCGAAGGTATGTGCGGCGTCGTGAAGGACGGCATCCTCCCCGGCTTCTACGGCTACGAAGCGGGCCAATCCGCAGTCGGCGACATCTTCGCATGGTTCGTGGACAACTGTGTCCCCGCATCCGTCGCCGAAGAAGCTGCGCGCGCGGGACTCGACGTCCACGGCTATCTCGGCAAACAGGCCGCGGCGCTCCGACCCGGCGAATCGGGCGTCGTCTGTCTCGATTGGTGGAACGGCAACCGCTGCGTTCTCGTCGATACCGATCTCAGCGGGCTCATGATCGGCCTCACGCTCGCGACGACCCCCGCGGAAATGTATCGCGCCATTCTCGAAAGCACCGCCTTCGGCACCTACACGATCATCCGCCAACTCGAACAAGGCGGCGTCCCCATCAGCGAACTCTACGCCTGCGGCGGACTCCCCGGAAAGAATCCGCTGCTCATGCAAATCTTCTCCGACGTTACCAACCGCGAGATTCGCGTTGCCGCAAGCGACCAAACTGTCGCGCTCGGCTCGGCAATGTTTGGCGCAGTGGCGGCAGGCGTTGAAGCAGGCGGCTACGCAAACATCACGGAAGCCGCGAAAAAAATGGCGCGACTCCGCGACACCGTATTCCGTCCAAACAAAGAGGCGCACGCCGCCTACGAAAAAATCTACGCTATCTACCTCCGCCTGCATGACCTCTTCGGACGCAAAGGCGGCGACGCAGCCATGAAAGAACTAAAAGCGATCCGTCACAGCTTCCATTCGTAGGAATTGAAAATGCGGTTCGTCCACAGATTACACCGATTTGCACAGATTAAAGAGAAGAAAAAAAAGAAGAATGAATTGAAAAATATGTGTCCAGATCAGAACATCCTTCTTTTGAATTTGAGTAACACAAAGCGTTACCGACAGAGCGGGCTTTTCCTCCAAATCTCTTCGCATTCAAATCTGTGACAATCTGTGTAATCTGTGGATAAAAGTCTTAAAATATGCTTCATCGCCTCACATTCCTAAAAACTGCAACCA
>CALEZK010000381.1 GCA_937928585.1 uncultured bacterium
TGTCAACACCATCCCCGCCTGCTCGTCCACCCCAGTTTCGCCGATGTGCGCACTACCCGTCACCGCAACCGGTTCACCGCCGAGGACCATCGAGGCAAAGGAAATCGGGTAAATCCCAACGTCCAAAAGGCTTCCACCGCCGTATTCCTTACTGAACAACCGCCAATCTGGTTTTACTTCCGCGCGAAATCCAAAATCCGCCATGACCATCCGGGGTTCTCCGATTCTCCCCTCCTTTAGCCACTGCTTTACCTGCAGCATCACCGGAATGAATCGGGTCCACATCGCTTCCATTAGAAAAAGCTTCTTTTCGCCCGCTTTCTTCACCATCTGCCGTGCCTCCGCTGCGTTTATCGCGAACGGTTTTTCGCACAAAACAGCTTTGCCGTGCTCAAGGCACAAAAGGGTATTCGCACAATGGAGTTGGTGCGGCGTGGAAACGTAAATCACGTCAACATCCGGATCGCTTGCGAGCGCCTCGTACGAAGCATGCGCGCGCAACACGCCGAATTCAGCGGCGAAACTATCCGCGGTGGATCGCGCCCGAGAACCTACGGCAGATAGTTCCGCGTCTGGTATGGAGGCAAGCCCTTTAACAAATTTCCTCGCAATCGCACCGGTACCGAGGATTCCCCATCGAATTGCACTGCTCATCGTGTTTCCCTTTTGACATGCTTCCGCATGAATTCATACGCGGTAGTGCCCTTGAACTCGTGACCACCGCTAAAGACTTCAAAGACAAATCTCTCCGGAATTCCCAACGAATGCCAATACCGTTCCGCGCGCCCTGCTTCAGCCTTCGCCCCTTCAATCGCAAAGAGGGTGTCCGCGTCCCCCACTTCGATCTGAAATGGTCGTGGACATATCAACGCACAGACTTCAGCATCGTTAAAGGTGTTCATGTAGTTGAAGAACGACCAGTCTTGCCAGGAATACCGCCGCCGCTCGTTAAAATAGCAGGAACTAACGGCCGCATTGATTCGCGAATCGAGCGCAGTCGCGTAAAGTGTATAAAGTCCACCGTAGGAAAGACCCATCATTCCAATTCGATTGCGATCAACCTCCGGCCGCTGAATCGTTACGTCAATCAACCGGAAAATCTTCCAGAGTTCAATGGCGAGTATCGAGGTGCCCAGGTACTGAAGCTGTTGGTCGAGTTGGACGCGCGAAGGCCCTTCTATGGCTTCCTTGCCGCCGAACGGAAAAATAAGAGCAGGCTCGAGCGTGACATACCCCTCGGCAAGTGCGCGCTGGGTCATCCAGCCATAATTGCCAGTGCCAACCCCTTCCAGCATGCCGTGCACAAGTTCTGGGTTTCCTCCCCCGCCATGCTGACAAATCATGAGCGGTGCGCGTTCCGTCAGTCCATGAGGAACACTTACGATGCCGTAAGCTTCGACGCCTTCCAGCACCTCGATCCACACACGATACATTTTGGCGTACGCGTCGTCTGCCAGATGCTCCCATCGCGGCTGCGCGCCGCGCTT
>CALEZK010000382.1 GCA_937928585.1 uncultured bacterium
GGTATCCTGATTCGACAGCATCGACTACTTCGGCGCGATAGGTTTCTTCCTCGCGACTGTCCGAGCAACTCCGTCTCAGTCGGCCCTTTTTCGTGATGAGTTATTGCGTTGAGGTCTCGTCGTCGGTCTTTTGCCCACGCCGCCATAGTTCCGCCTTCACACTGACCTGATGTTGGCCAGTTTTCCAAGTTAACTCCTACGGTTTTCATTTCTGCCGCACTCGCTTCGCGTACGGACTGGACTATTCTCCATCAAGGACACTACGCCTGCGGCGTTCCTCCTTGACCTCGTCGTCATCAGTCCGTTATGTGCTTTTGCAGAATAAAAACCTTAATAGGAGATAACATCATGGAAAAAAATAGACCAACACACGAAATCAGATTCGGCGTCATCAAGGCGGCCATTTGGGCCAATGCGACAGACTCCGGAACCTTCTACAACGTCACAATCACTCGCCTCTACAAAGACGGGGACGACTGGAAGTTTTCGGACAGCTTTCGGCGCGATGACCTGCCACTGGTAGCCAAAGTTGCCGACAAGGCTTTCGAATGGATACTGACACCCGCCACGCCTGAAGCGCAGGAATAGCGCTCCCACCAACGCCGGGCGGCTCGCGCCGCTCGGTTCCTCTACGTGGCCACAATTTCTTGCGCGATAAAGAGCACTCGGACAAGGTGGATTTTCTGGGGATTTGAAGACCAAGCGCTTCGCGCGTCGACGTAACCCCGCGTACCCATCAAGGCCGGTCGATTATCCCGCCTAACGTATCCGCTACAAGTCGAAAATCGGAATTTTTTCCGGTTACCGCTACACGTCCCAGCGCCCCAGAACTTCGGACGTCCGAAGTTTTTGGCCGGGCCTGGACAAGCCTTTCGATCAGTGGCACAGTTTGAAAATTACCACCAATTCACCACACGGAGAATTTATGTGCGCGACCATTCATCAATTGCTGTATATCGCGGTCATGATGCGCCAGCTTCGCATGAGCGAAGCGCAGGCCTTCGACCTGGCCGGGCTTCCTCGCGAATGGGAAGACGGCCCTCGCTGCCTTCGATACTTGGAAGCCCTAGCGCTTATCGACGCCCTGGAATCGCGCAAACGCAAACTCGGTTTTCCCCAGCCACACCTCGCTGCTTAACTTCATGTCGCGAAGGTCGGACCTGCGGTCCGGCTGACTTATCACTCGCGGCCGATTCCCGACCTTCGGTCAGGACATCGCGCTTGCCGCTCGCGTGCAGCGCCGCGCCAATCCTCCGCTCGCGCCCCTCCCTACGGATTGACACGACGCGCATGACCCCGCCGCCCCACGCACCCACCACACCGCATCACCGCCGCTGCGCTGTCGCACAGCCTCCCGTAAACGGACGCACACTTTGCGTGCGTTCGATTGTTCCGGTCGAACCCGGCTTGGATTCCCGACGAGCGGGATATCCGCGTCCGGTCTCTCACCGAACCCTTGCCATTCCCGACCCTTCTCCGGGTCAGGACATGCCTTCGGTTCGGCCGCCGCCCACGGCCTCGCGAATTCCGCGCCCGGAATTTCGCTCGGCCTTTCTCGCTGTAGGACTGACTTGATCGCAATGACCGCGCCAGCGAAGCTGTCACGCTCATTGCTCTCTTCAAGCCAGCAGCTTTTCTCTTGGGACGACTGAACGTCGTCCCCCGGTCTGGACGACCGGTTGTCGCTCCGCGCTTGGAGCGCGGAGGGCTCCCGGCCCTGGACGGGCCGCGCGCTCGCTAGGCCGCTCGCGCCTGGCGCTGACCCCGCTTGGGCGGGGTGCAGCGCCTTCGGCGCCGTCCTGAACGGCCGGCGCCTCGTGGGGCCTCCGCTGAACGCTCCGGCCCCTGTTCTCCCGTTACAGAAAAAGGGGCTTAGAGTTTTCAAACTCTAAGCCCCAGTGCGAATCCCGTTCAGTGAACTATGCCTTCAAGCCTTTGAAGACTAACGTCACAATTACACCGAAGAGAAACGCGTGAGCGTACAACCATACAAAGAGACAAGTCGATGGATCGTCGTACCACTCTACGTGCGAGTCATCTTCCCTGTTTTCCAGGTTCTTGCGGTTTGGAGTTTTCATGATTTTTACCTCAATGAAAGGGGCTTAATAATGATCGAGGGTCCTAAGACCAAACTCGGGATCACCGGCCCCAGCGGTCGATCCCCCGAAGATACCCTAAGGCTCCTCGGGGAAGCGCACTGCTCCGTTTAACCACACTCGCACGCCCCAATTTTTGCTCCGGGGAGGAACGTTGAAACAAGACCATCAAGTGGTCTTGGTTTAATTCTCCCGACATCGCCAAGTAAATTCAAATTGCCGAAATGCGGCGTCGTTCCGTTCGTTCAGAACGCCCGTTCTCGATGCCGTTTTTGTGTCTTTTTTCGTGTCCTACCGGGTCTTGCTTTCCCCGATACCGATCGTGGACAATCGAATCTCTCTTAACTCTGGCTTCCGTAGTACCTTAGGTCTGACTTCGATGCCGTGCCTTGCCTTCTCCGTGGTATTCGGATCCTGGGGAAAATGCTTCGATCAGACGAGACGTGTCATGCGTGTGCTTGAATTCCGGGATTCATTCGCCAATGACCGAACGCGAGGAAGACATACTGCGCACCCTTACCCATCGGGTACGCTACCTGTCTGCGGATCAGTTGACCCGTGGGTGGTGGAAGCCGGGCCGCTCGGGAACCGTGGGCATGCGCCGCACCGTCCGCTCGTTGATTGCCCGAAAGCTGCTCGCCGCACAACGCCTACCCGTCGAACCTGAGATCGATCTCCGGCAACCCATCCTCACCTGGCTCCCGGACGACCCCGATCCAGAGCCAGGACCAATCTCGCGCTTGCTTCAAAATCGCTGGACCGCGCACGCTTCCTCGACAACCATCGTGTTCGCTACTTGGACCGCCGCCCGGCTTTTTGGAGGGTACGGGGGTGGTATCAAAAACAGCCTCCAAGTCACTCACGACCTTCACCTCTCGCAAATCTATCTGAAGCTCCGGGCGGCCGATCCCGACGCCGCCGCGCGATGGGAAACGGAGGATGTGCGGGAGCACACGCGGCACGAGAAGGTTCCGGATGTCTACGTGCGTGACGCCGAGGGCGAAGTCGAAAGAGTTATCGAATTTGGCGGTAAGTACGATGCCGCCCGCGTCTGGAAATTCCACGCGTTCTGTGCCGACCGGCGGTATCCCTACGAGCTATGGTGACTACACGCAAAGACGGGAGCGATACCCTGCTGGACCACGTGATCCGCTATCGATTCACCACGACCCAAATCGTCCACAATCTCTTTTACCCCGACGCAACCGTGCATGCCGCCCGGAAGGCTGTCCAACGACTTTCCACCGGCGACCAGCCGATGCTTGAAGGAGTGCGGATCGCGCCCCGTGTTCACGTCTTGCAACTTCACGGCCGCGGCAAAATCGGCGTCATCACCGCCTGGTCGCGCTATGCCTTGCTCCACTTTTGCTGTGCCCAGGAACGGAAGCGCATTCGGCTTACCGAAACCGAGTTCTACGCCTTGATGGGCACGGACAAAATTCCCGGCGTCGATCCCAATAACCAACACTACTTCTTGGTTCCCGAGGCCTCCACCCGTCTGGGGATCGCCTTTGTAGATTTCCGTCCCACGCCTAAGGCCTCATCGGGCGTCACCCGTGCTACCGGGAAGGACCTTGCCAAGAAGGTATGCGAGTGCTGGCAGCGGTTGGCGGCGACTCCATTGCTCTGCGATTTGCATGCCCAGGGCCTCACCGTGGTCAGCGCCTTGGTACCCACCGAGTCCAAGGCGGCGTTGATTCAAAAGGCGGTAGTTGAGGAATGTCAGCAATATCCGAACATTCAAGTTGGGGCTTTGGAAGTCTGCGTGGTTCCCCAAATGCTCGATTTCTTTTCGTAACGCATGAACCGGTGTTTCAGCCGCGAGAGAAAGGCCCGCGCCTGAGCCGCTGCAACCGTGGAGGATACCGATGGACCCGATTATTAACTACAGGCGGCTGGAGCGCGAAGCCCCCCAATGGCGACATCTAGAGCTTGACTACCAGCCAAACGCCACGGTAACCAACATGCAGATCAACGCGACAATCTTCGCGTCGATCTTGATATACCTTCTCGCGATCGGTCTCGCTGCAGTGACAGCGCTCGATTCCGAAAACCTACGCGACTTCGCCATCAAGGTGCTCTGGACGGTTTATTCGCTCCTACCCACGACCGCCATCGCCTTGCTCATATACACCCGCGGAGATTGGAAAAAAACCCTGGGATGGTGTCTCAAAATTGCCCTGCTTCCAACATTTCTTGTACTCGTCTTCACCATTGTTCAGTTCGAACCGCTCCTTGTTTTTTTACATCTTTTCGTTTTGATCGTCACCGCGTACTTCGTGGACCGATTCGTTAAACATTTCTATTTCTGGCTTACGGCTAACTACCGAATTCCGCCCGATGTTCGCCGCCAGCGCAGGGATTGGTTCAACAATCGCTTCCGTCCATCCAAGATCGTCAGCACGAAGCGCGAATTGTTGGAGCAAGCAACCAAGCTTCGGGAATCCGGAGATACCAACTCTGCCGACCTGCTCGATCGCCGCGCGGCGGAAGCGGCCACTATCGCATCTTACCGGCGCGGCCTCATTCTCGCCACCGCGCTGTTCTTCCTGCTTGCCTATACGACTCTCGTAC
>CALEZK010000383.1 GCA_937928585.1 uncultured bacterium
CAATCGTGCCGATGTTCACGTGCGGCTTCTTGCGCTCAAACTTTTCCTTACCCATCGTCGATCTCCTTGACGTCCTGCACTGCCGCGCATCACGCGCGGGATCACTTGTCTACGTAAACCGGAACGTGCTTCCGGATTTTTCCATGATTTCGTTTGCGATGTTCGGCGGCATCGCTTCGTACTGCGCGAATTCCATGCTGTACGATGCGCGGCCCTGCGTGCGCGAACGAATGTCGTTCGCGTAACCGAACATGTCGCCGAGCGGCACAAACGCGAATATCTTTCGCGAGTTGCCCTGCTGCTCCATGCTCTCCATGCGGCCACGGCGGCCGTTGAAGTCGCTGATGACTTCACCGGTGTACTCGTCGGGGCATACCACCTCGACCTTCATCACCGGTTCAAGCAGCACGGGGCGCGCCTTGGGCACTGCCGCCTTCACTGCCATCGATGCCGCGGTGTTGAATGCCATTTCCGAGGAGTCCACTTCGTGGTAGCTTCCGTCGGTCAGCGTCACCTTCACGTCTACCATCGGGTAACCGGCGACAATTCCGCTCTCAAGTGCTTCCTTGGCGCCTTTTTCAATGGCGTTTATGAATTCCTTGGGAACCACGCCGCCGACCGTCGCGTTCTCGAATACAAAGCCCGCGCCCGGTTCTGCCGGTTCGACGCTGATGACAACGTCGCCGTATTGACCGCGACCACCGGACTGACGGATAAATTTGCCGCGCGCATCCGCCTTGATGCGGATCGATTCGCGATACGCCACCATCGGCTTGCCGACGTTTGCATGCACGTTGAACTCGCGGCGCATGCGATCGACGATGATGTCGAGGTGAAGTTCGCCCATGCCCGCGATGATGGTCTGACCCGTTTCTTCATCGGAGCGAACGCGGAAGGTCGGATCTTCTTCCGACAACTTGACCAACGCCTCGGACATCTTGTCCTGGTCGGCCTTCGTCTTCGGTTCGATGGCAATGTGCACCACCGGCGCGGGGAACGTCACCGACATGAGCGCTACGGGCTGCTTGGGATCGCAAAGCGTGTCGCCGGTCGTCGTGTTCTTCGCGCCGATTACCGCGCCGATATCGCCAGCGCGCAGTTCGGTAAGGTCAATGCGCTGATCCGCGTGCATTTCGAGCAGACGGCCCAGGCGCTCCTTGCGGCCGGTGCGTACGTTGAGCACCATGTCGCCGGACTTGACGCAGCCGCTGTACACGCGCACGAAGGTCAAACGGCCCACGTGGGGATCGGTAAGGATCTTGAATGCGAGGCCCGCGAAGGGTTCTTCGTCGCCAGGCTTGCGCTCGATCTTGAGTTCTTCTTTGTCCGGGTCGGTGCCGATAATCGTTCCGACATCCAGCGGCGAGGGGAGGTAGTCGATGGCTGCGTCGAGCAGCAGGCGCACGCCTTTGTTGCGCAACGCCGTGCCGCACAGCACGAGACAATGATGATTCGACAACACGCCCTTGCGAAGGCCCGCCATAATCTCTTCGGTCGTCAGCGGCTCTTCGTTGATGTACTTTTCCATCAACGCGTCGTCGCACTCCGCTGCCGCTGCCGCGCACTCGTGGTACGCCGCTTTCGCAGCGTCTTCGTATTCCGCGGGAATGGGAATGTCTTTCATCTGGGTTTGTCCGCCTTCGCCGACAAACTCGATAGCTTTCATGCGGACTACGTCGATGATGCCGCGATACTGATCTTCCTGGCCGATGGGGAGCTGAATCGGCACGGCCTTGACGCCAAGCCGATCGACCATCGTTCCGACGGCACGTTCGAAATCCGCGCCGACGCGGTCCATCTTGTTGACGAACGCGATGCGCGGCACGCCATACTTGTTGGCCTGGCGCCACACCGTCTCAGACTGCGGCTGCACGCCCGCAACCGCGCAAAACACCGCGACCGCGCCGTCGAGCACGCGCAGGCTGCGCTCCACCTCGGCAGTGAAATCCACGTGGCCAGGCGTGTCGATAATGTTGATGCGGTGATCTTTCCACTCGCATGCCGTCGCGGCGGACGTAATCGTGATGCCGCGCTCGCGCTCCTGCTCCATGTAGTCCATGGTCGCGGTGCCTTCGTGCACTTCACCAATCTTGTGCGTGCGGCCCGAGTAGAACAGGATGCGTTCCGTCACCGTGGTCTTACCGGCATCAATGTGGGCCATGATGCCGATGTTCCGCGTTCTGTCTAAAGGAAACTTTCGCATACGTCAACCTATGTAAATCGCGCACCACGGCGCATACCCCGCCTCACAAAAAGGCAGAGCACCGCGCCAAGCAGGCGCACCCCGGCTTCTGGCCGGAGCGTTCTAAACAAGCGTCTCGTTTTGTTGGGGTCCACGATAGCCGGCGCCATGTAGGTGACACCGTTGTCCGCGAACTCCTCCTGCGTTTCCATACGCCCGGCATGGAAACGCCCACTATGTCCCTGCTTCCGTTAAGGAAGTGGCCCTTCGAAAGGGATGGGGCCGAAATTAGTACCGAAGATGGGCGAAGGCCTTGTTTGCCTCTGCCATCTTGTGGGTATCTTCCCGCTTCTTAATCGTGTTGCCCGTCTTGTTGAAACAATCGAGCAACTCGCCGGCCAAACGATCCGACATCGACTTCTCGCCGCGCTTGCGGGCGTAATCGATGATCCAACGGAACGCAAGCGCCGTGCGGGTCGCCGGTGCAATTTCCACCGGCACCTGGTAGGTCGCGCCGCCAACGCGCCGCGACTTTACCTGCAATATCGGTTTCGCATTGTCGATCGCCGTGTCGAAAATACGAATCGTGTCTTCTTTCGGGAAGCGGTTCTTGATCACTTCCAACGCGCCATAAACAATCGATTCCGCCGTGCTCTTCTTCCCGTCCACCATCACGGTGTTGACGAAACGCGCAAGCGTTGTGCTCTTGTAAATCGGATCCGGAAGCGGCTGGCGCTTCGGAACTTCACGACGACGTGGCATTGCTCAAAAGGCTCCTTGCTGTCCTAGCTCGTCTTCGGCTTCTTCACACCGTACTTGGAACGGCTCACCCACCGCCCGGTGTGAATCTTCTTGTTGCCGTCGTCTTTCACGCCGGCCGAACCGCCGCAATCTCCGGTCGCGTCCAACACCCCGCGAATGAGGTGGTACCGGACGCCCGGGAGATCCTTTACACGACCGCCGCGAATCATCACCTGCGAGTGTTCCTGCAGGTTATGGCCCACGCCGGGGATATATACCGTAACTTCCATGCCGTTCTTCAGGCGCACGCGGGCCACTTTGCGAAGCGCCGAGTTCGGCTTCTTCGGCGTCATGGTCCAAACGCGGGTGCAGGTACCCGATGCCTGGGGGCATGCCTTGAGCGCAGGCGATTTCGTCTTGCTGACCCGCTTTTTACGGGCACTGCGCATCAATTGGTTAATCGTCGGCAACAGTCGTCTCCCAAAACCTTGTAACTTCACACCCTTCGGGCAGAGCTTGCCCTGCACACAACGGCCCAGTAGCTTACCATAGGAAAATGAGCATGTCAAGCCGCGAACGTACCGCCGGCCAACCCTCTGAACGCCCTGATACCCTGGCACCACCCAAGCAGCCCCATACACTAACATACGGGGAAAGCCAAAAGCGAATAAAAACCGGCATCCGGGGAAAACATCGGTTTTTCCCAAACCTTTTGGAGTAGGATCTCCCCCGGCAAGGCCTTCGCCCCGTGAGACCCGTAGGACCCATCTGGGCGACCGATTGGAGCAAGAAATGGAATGCATTCGCTTAGCGATACGGAACGCAGCCCTTGCGACTCGTTCCTGCTTTCTGTTAATCCTTGTTTCTGTCGCGCTCTTGGGTTGCTGTCAGGAGTCGAGAGTCATTTTGACTTCCGGCAAGGTCAAATTGGATTCGGCAGGCTGGACTTCTACGCCGGTTCAACCGTTGCGACGCGACGCAAGGTCGACCCAAATTAAAGTTTTTCCATACGAACTGCTTCGTTACCAGGGCAAAAATCAGACCGTTTGTAAGGCCGATGGAACACCTGTTTTGATTCGCGCGCGTGTTTTTACTAAACAGGGGCAAGTGTACACATCATCGAGAACCGGAAATTCTGGAGATGATGTTGTATTGCGTTTTGAACCAGAATTGCCCTCGAACGAGGAATTCATAAAAATTGAGATCACTTCTTCGCACCCAATTGAATGTTTCGGGATTGAATGGCAAAGTTGGTGTCCGCTGTAGGTTGGTTGGTTGTGCAAGGCCTTCCTCGTGAATGCCTCTTCCTGCCGCAGCAGATTCGCATCTGCAATTCGCTGACGATCAAAAAAAATGGCCACCGTGTTTCCACGGTGGCCATGCTGCTTTGTAATCGCCTGTCGCTTTACTGCGACAACAGGTCGTCCATCGTCTCGATGACGGCAGGGCCGACTTCGAGGTCTTCGGCGAAGTCCTGGATCTTGTCCTCCACCACATCGACATACGTGTTCTGATAGTGGCGGCTTCCCGTGCCCGCGGGGATCAGGTGACCGATGATCACGTTTTCCTTCAGGCCGCGCAGGAAGTCCCGCTTGCCCGACAACGCAGCGTCTGTAAGCACGCGCGTGGTCTGCTGGAACGATGCCGCCGCGATGAAGCTCTCCGTGCTCAGCGCCGCCTTCGTAATACCCTGAAGGATCGGTTCGGCTTCCGCCGGGCGTCCGCCCTTCTGGCGCGTGATTTCGTTCGTCTCCTGGAAGCGGATCTTGTCGACCTCTTCCGCGGCGAGGAACGGCGTGTCGCCTGGATCGTCTTTGATGCGGACTTTACGCAGCATCTGACGAATGATCACTTCGATGTGCTTGTCGTTCGTGCGCACACCCTGGAGGCGATATACCTGCTGGATTTCGTCGAGCAGGTATTTGCGCAGGGCGTCTTCACCCTGCACTTCCAGAATGTCGTTCGGAATGACCGGTCCGTCCGTCAGGCGCTGACCCGCATACACGCGGTCGCCCGCCTGCACGTTGAGGTGCTTGCCGGGCGGAATCGTGTATTCGCGCTCTTTACCGATCGGCGGCACGACCTTGACCTTGCGCATACCCTTGGTTGCGCCGCCAAGCTCGACCAAACCGTCGATGTGACTGATGACCGCCGGATCTTTCGGCATGCGCGCTTCGAAGAGTTCCGCGACGCGCGGCAGACCGCCGGTGATGTCTTTCGTCTTGCTGAACTGGCGCGGCGTTTTCGCGAGCAGATCGCCGGCGAGCACTTTGTCGCCGTTGTTGACCAGCACGTGCGTCTGCGCCGGCACGGTCGCGTACGCGAGCACTTCGCCCTGCTTGCCGAGGATCGTGATCTGCGGGTGCAGGTCCTGCTTGTGCTCGGTCACCACGCGCTCTTCAATACCCGTGTCGGGATTGATGTCTTTGCGCACCGTAACGCCTTCGACCATGCCTTCGAGGTGGACGGTACCACCGGCTTCGGCGACGATCGCGACGTTGTACGGATCCCACGTGAAGATGACCTGGCCCTTCTTGACCTTCTGGCCGTCTTCGACCAGCAGGTTCGCGCCGGGCGGCACACCCCACCGTTGCAATTCTTTGTCTTCGGCGTCCACCACGGCCATTTCACCGCCGCGGTTCACCGCAACCAGCTTGTCTTCACGGTTGGTCGCCGTGCGCACGTTGCGGTACTGCAAGGTACCGGGTTCAATGGCCTTGATCTCGCTGGCTTCAACCTGACGGCTCGCCGCGCCACCGATGTGGAACGTACGCATCGTGAGCTGCGTGCCCGGTTCGCCGATGGACTGCGCCGCGATAATGCCCACGGCTTCGCCCAACTCGACAAGCTTGTTGGTCGCGAGGTTCGTGCCATAGCAAAGCTGGCATACGCCGCGCTTGGATTGGCACGTGAGCACCGAGCGAATCTTCACGCCCGGCAAGCCCTTCTCGACAATGAGCGCCGCGGTCTCTTCCGTGATCTCTTCGTCCGCGCGCACCAGCGGTTCGCTTTCGCCGGGGACGATGATGTCGTCGAGACCGAAACGGCCCACGATACGATCTTCGAGCGGCTGCACGGTTTCGGTACCGTCCATGAGCGCTTCGACCCAGATGCCGTTGAGCGTTCCGCAATCGCGTTCTTCAATGACCACGTCCTGCGCAACGTCAACAAGGCGGCGCGTGAGGTAACCGGCGTCCGCGGTCTTAAGCGCGGTATCGGCCAGACCTTTGCGCGCGCCGTGCGAAGAGATGAAGTACTCAAGCACGGTAAGGCCTTCGCGGAAGTTCGAGGTGATCGGCGATTCGATGATGTCGCCGCTCGGCTTCGCCATCAGCCCGCGCATCGCCGCAAGCTGACGAATCTGCTGCTTCGTTCCGCGCGCGCCGGAGGTGAGCATCACGTAGATTCCCGTGAAGCCTTGATCGTTCTCCGCCATCGCTTTCATCATCGCCGTCGACACCGCTTCCGTGGTCGTCGTCCATTGGTCGATGACTTTGTTGTAGCGTTCACCTTCAGTGATGAGACCGTTCTGATACATCTCGTCGATGCGCGCAACTTCCTGTTTCGCGCTGTCGATGAGCTGCTTCTTCTCGACCGGCACAAGCATGTCGACAACACCGACGGAAATTCCGCCGAGCGTCGCGTACTTGAAGCCGACGCGCTTCATCATGTCGAGCAGCTCGACGGTCTTCGAATGGCCGTGCGTAATGTATGCATTGGCAATAACGTCGCCGATGGATCCCTTGTCCTGCTCGCGGTTCACGTCTTTCAACGCGATCTCCGGCGGCAGCGCTTCTTTCAACAGCACGCGGCCAACCGTGGTATCGACTATCTCGCCGTCGGTCCACACTTTGACGTGCGCGTGCAGCGCGACTTCGTCCATCTCATAGGCAAGCACGACGGACGCCGTGTCGCGGAAAATGCGGCCCGGCTCGATGATCTTGCCGTCTTTCATCCACTCCGGTTTCCATCCGCCCTTGGCGCCCTTGCGCAGACGCGTCATGTACGAAATACCCAACACGATGTCCTGGCTGGGCGTAACAATCGGGCGTCCGTTCGACGGCGAGAAAATGTTCGTCGAAGAAAGCATCAGCAGACGCGCTTCCAACTGCGCGCCCGGCATGAGCGGCACGTGCACGGCCATCTGGTCACCGTCGAAATCGGCATTGAACGCCGCGCACACCAGCGGGTGAATGCGGATGGCCTTGCCTTCGATCAGCACCGGCTCGAACGCCTGAATACCGAGACGGTGCAGCGTTGGCGCGCGGTTCAAGAGCACGGGATGATCCTTGATCACTTCTTCGAGGATGTCCCATACCTCTTCGCGGCCCTGCGCAATGATCTTCTTCGCCGCCTTGATCGTGGTGGCAATCGAGCGCTCTTTCAACTCGCGAATGATGAATGGTTCGAACAGTTCCAGCGCCATCTTCTTGGGCAGACCGCACTGGTGCAGGCGCAGGTCGGGACCGACCACGATGACCGAACGGCCCGAGTAGTCGACGCGCTTGCCGAGCAGGTTCT
>CALEZK010000384.1 GCA_937928585.1 uncultured bacterium
ATAAGAGACAGCAGCAGGTTGTATGAACCTGCGGCGCCCGGATGCGGGACGTACAGGTTCGCTTCCATGTAGGTGTCGGGGCGCACGATGACGCGGTGGCCGCCTTTGGCGTCGGGAATTTGGCTCAATGCGGCCTGAATGGTGTGGAAGGCGGTTTGCCAGGATTGTCCATCGCTGTTGTCACCCAGCTTCGAGACATAGAAAGTAGAGCCGGCGTTGCCGCTGTAAGACGGCGAAGCGGGGTCCCATGGCTCGGCATGCGCAACATAACAAGGGGCGGCCAAAAGAACGAACGACAAACACTGACGTACGAAGAACATCTGCAAAGCTCCCCAAGAGTTTTGAGCCCGGCGACCACCCGGTTTACGCGTTAGGCGAGGGCAGTTTAGCAATTTGCAGCGATTCAAGGGCAACTCGATGCAGGGTGGACACTTCCGTGTTCGGTTTCATTGCATTTCCGGCTATCCTCGCCTAGAGTATTGGTATGGCTGCAGCGTTGACAGTAGTTACGTGGTGAGTGCGATGGTTTGCTTGAGCCGCGCCATACGGTTCCTTTGTGCGAATACCCTGACTTTCGCAGCAGCGCTATTCGCCGCGGCCGAGTCCCCTACCCCGCTTTCGCCGGAGGCGATCCAGTTTTTCGAGAGTAAAGTCCGGCCACTTTTAATCCAGCGGTGTTATGAGTGTCATTCCCATGAGGCCACAATAAAGGGCGGTCTCGCGCTTGATTCGCGAGAAGGCTGGTCGGTTGGCGGGGACGGCGGGCCCGCAATTGTGCCGGGAGATCCGGAGGGAAGCCGGCTCATAAACGCCATCTCGTACGACAACCCCGACCTTCGAATGCCACCAAAGGAGAAGCTGAACGAAGCCGAGATTGCGGTGTTGTTCGAGTGGGTGAAGCTCGGCGCGCCGGATCCCCGTGAGAAAGCGCCATCGGTCAGTGCGGCTGAAGAAAAAAAATCCTGGGACGAAGTGTATCGGGAGCGGCTGGGTTGGTGGAGCCTGCAACCGGTCGGTACGCCGGCACCGCCGCCGGTTACGCTTGCGTCGTGGCCGCGCAACGAGATTGATCATTTCATACTGGCAAAGCTGGAAGCGGCAAAGTTAAGTCCAGCGCCGGAAGCCGATCGTCGCGTGCTGGCGCGGCGGCTCAGCTTTGCGCTGACAGGTTGGCCGCCCAAGCCGGAAGCAGTCGAGCGTTTTGTTAACGATACATCTCCGAACGCATATGCACTGCACGTTGAATCGCTGCTTTCCAGTCCACATTTTGGAGAGCGGTGGGCGCGCCACTGGATGGACGTCGTGCATTACGCCGACACGCATGGCTACGAATGGGACACACCGGCGAAGAATGCGTGGATGTATCGCGACTACCTGGTCAACGCATTTAACGACGACATTTCGTTTCGGCAGTTGATACTTGAGCAGCTTGCGGGCGATCTCGTTGAACCGCGCATCGATCCGAAGACCGGCCTTGTCGCATCGTTGATTGGTCCAACCGCGATGCGCCTTGGCGAGCGCCGCCACGGGGACAATGCGGACGCCGAGGGCGTCACCCAGGAAGCGATTGCGAACATTATCGATACCGTGAGCAAAGGTTTTCTGGCTACAACGGTTGCGTGCGCGCAATGTCACGATCACAAGCTTGATGCGGTGGCGCAGCGCGATTACTTTGGTCTTGCTGGAATATTCATGAGTACGCGGTGGATTTCGCGCAGTGCGGACGCCGCGGATCCGAATATGCACGTGATCGACGAACTTCGGCGCATCAAGGGTGATATTCGCGAACATGTCGCGAGCGTATGGCGTGATTCCGCAGATGCCGTGACTGCCGCGATCAAGAGCACGCCACTTCCTCCGCCAGCCGGACCTACCGGCACAACGCCAGATGCGAACAAGGCTGCGGAGGGTTTTCCGGATTCTCTGCACAAGATTTGGCTGCACGTGAACCAGGCCGCGAAGAAAGAAGGCTCGTTTACGTCGTCATGGTCTTCGCTTGCGCAGCAGTTTCGCGATGAACAGGAGAAGCGCGTCGCGGCAAACGCCGCGAACCTTTCCGTGGTTGCGGATTTCTCTGAGGAAGCCCTTCCCGCTGGCTGGCAGGTCGACGGATTCGGCATGAAGCATGGGCTGGCGACGGACGGCGACATTGTGATCGCGGATGAGGGAGATGCGGCGATCGCGCATCTCGTTACGGCGGGTCGCTGGTCTCACCTTTGGTCTACGCGCCTTTCTGGCGCAGTGCGCAGTCCGCTGTTCGATCAGGAAGCGGGCATTTCATATTCGATGGAGTTTGCCGCAGGGAAGCACGCCGCGCAATCGTTGATCGTCGACAATGCGTTTCACAGCGAGCGTATGCGATTTCTGGATCGGGCAACCCCGGGGCAACTCACGTTTACAGCGGGAAGTTTTCCCGCGTTGGCGGGTGAAGCGGATACAAAGCCACGTCGGGTGTACTTGGAGCTTGTGACGAAGTCGCTCAACAATTACTTTCCTCCAAGACACGCCTACGGCGGCCTCAAGGATGCAGACGAACGAGATCCGCGCTCGTGGCTCGGCATTACACGGCTCGTACGGCATGCGTCGGAACATCCGCCACAAGACGATCTGGCGCGCTTCGCCTTGCTCTTCTCCGATCCAGCGATACCGGCGACCGCCGAGGACCTCGCCAAGCTCCTGGCGTCATTTGTGCTTGCTTCGGTCGAACATTGGCACGCTGGATCGTGCAGCAGCGAAGATGTTCGCATTATCAACGACGCGTTATTGGCAAAATGGCTGCCGAACGAGCCGCTTTCAGATCCCGAGCTTGCACAGCTTGTCGCGCGTTACCGCGAAACGGAAGCGAAGATTCAGCCCGAACGCGTGGTTGGTTCGACAAGCGATTGGAACGAAGGACGCAACGAGCGCATCGGAGTTCGCGGCTCATATACGGACCTTGGCGAAGAGGTGCCGCGCGGAAACATCAGTTTTCTCGGTGGCCCGGTCACGCCGGCAAACCCGAACGCAAGTGGACGGCTGGAATTTGCGCAGTCCATTGCGGACCCCAACAATCCACTGACGGCGCGCGTTTTTGTGAATCGGGTGTGGTCGCATCTTTTCGGCACGGGCATTGTGCGTACCGTGGACGATTTCGGCCATCTCGGGGAGTTGCCGTCACATCCGGAGCTGCTTGACTGGCTTGCGCAACGATTTGTGAACGATGGTTGGTCGCTGAAGAAGCTCGTTGCATTGATGGTGACTTCTGCTACGTGGCGGCAAAGCAGCATTGCGGACAGCGCCGCTGTCACCGTTGATCCTGAAAACAGGCTATGGCATCACCATCCAATGCGGAGGCTTGATGCGGAATCCATTCGCGACGCCATGCTCGCGGTTTCGGGGAGAATGGATGCGACTCTCGGCGGTCCGCCGATTGATCCGCATCGTGCAGCGGAAGATCCCGCGAAACGGCTTGTATGTGGTCCTGTTGATGGCGAAGGACGGCGCAGCGTGTATCTCAAGATGACCTTGATGGAACCGCCAAAGTTTTTGGCGTTGTTCAACCAGCCGATTCCGAAATTGACAACGGGTAAGCGCGACACCACGAACGTGCCAGATCAGGCATTGGCGATGTTGAACGATCCGTTTGTCGTCGCGATGGCGCGGCATTGGAGCGAACAAATTCTGCTGGATGCCGCATCGACCACGGAACAGCGCATCAGCGGCATGTTTCAGAACGCGTTTGGCCGCGCGCCTTCTGCCGATGAAACGGCGCGGCTTGTCGCGCTCGCCAACCGATGCGCGGAACTACGCGGCGTGGACACCGATGCGCTTGCCGGATGCCAGCCGGTTTGGCAGGATGTGGCCCACGCGTTGTTCAACCTCAAAGAGTTCATTAATGTCCAGTAGCAAGAATCGCGAGAGAATATCGGTGAATCCACTGTGCCCGGGTTGTGAAACGCCGGCGTTGACGCGCAGGGGATTTCTGCGACGCACGAGCATGGGCTTTGGATATCTTGCGTTCGCCGGCCTTGCAAACCGATGGGCGATCGCTGATTCTCGCATGCCTGTGCCACAGTTCACACCGCGCGCGAAGCATGTGATTTTTCTGTTCATGGACGGCGGCGTTTCGCATGTTGACACCTTCGATCCGAAGCCGGAATTGGCGAAGCGACATGGGCAGAAGGCGGATTGGAAAGCGGACCTTGGATCGCAGGCGATTGGCCCTTCACGTAAATGGCTGAAGAATCTGTGGGAATTCAAGCAGTGCGGGCAGTCCGGGCTTTGGGTGAGTGAATTATTCCCGCACGTTGCAAAAGTCGCCGATGAACTATGCGTTGTGCGATCCGTTGTCGGCGAGACACCGTTGCATGGCGCGCAGAATCTACTATTGCACACGGGGCGAAGCATTGGTGCGGCGCCCAGTTTGGGGGCTTGGGTCTCGTATGGCCTTGGCACCGAGAATGAGCAGCTTCCCGGTTATGTTCTGTTGAATAACGATTGGGTACCGAATGGCGGGTTCCAGAATTTTGCGAGTTCGTTTCTGCCTGCGACGCACCAGGCGGCGATGGTCCGCGCGCACGGTGCGCCTGTTGACAACATTTCGCCCTCGGACCCCGCGGACGTGCAACGCGCGAAACTGGATTTTCTTCGCGATCAGGACAGCGCCGTTGCGACCGCGATGGGCGGGTCCGATGCAATCGAGTCGGCGATTCGCAACTACGAGACCGCCGCGCACATGCAATCCCTTGTGCCCGACTTGTGCGATGTGAGCGGTGAGTCCGAGGCGATATTGAAATTGTACGGCGTGGATCGCGCTAACGATTACGACCGGTTCTATTCGCTGCAATGCCTGCGGGCGCGACGGCTGGTTGAGGCGGGCGTTCGGTTTATCGAGATAACGTGTCCGCTCACGCACAACAACAACGCACCGTGGGATCAGCATGGCGAGTTAAAGCTGCGACACGAAGAGAACGCGCGAATCACCGATCAACCCGTGGCGGCGCTGCTGATGGACCTGCGGGCGCGCGGATTGTTGGACGACACCCTTGTGCTTTGGGCGGGAGAGATGGGCCGAACGCCGCACTCCGGCGGAGAAGATGGGCGCGACCACCACGTGAGCGGGTATACGATCTGGATGGCGGGTGGTGGCGTTCGCGGGGGAATGACCTACGGCGAGACCGATGAGATGGGAATGTCTGCGGTGGAAAACCGCGTCGATATTCACGACATACATGCCACCATCCTGCATCAACTTGGCATGGACCATGAACGACTGACGTATCGGTTCGGAGGCCGCGACATGCGGCTGACGGATGTGCATGGGCGTGTCCTCATCCCCCTCCTTGCCTAATCGAGACCATTTCGCAGCTATACTGGTTGCATGAACTATCCAACCGCTGCTTTTCATGTTTTCCTTTTAGCCGCCTTCGCGGCAAACGCGAATGCAGAGATCCCGAACCTTCAGATCGCCGATGGTCCCATTCTGCTTCATGCAAACATCGATCAGCAATGGGGTGGCCACACATTTTCCTATCTGCTTGAAGGAGAACGGAGCCTATTCTGGTCTGCCACGATGTACAACCCGGACGGCAATACATGGGGAAGTTACATTGGTCAATATCCGAAACCAGAAGCCGATGGCGAGACGGTCGTTACGCCGATCCGTTTCACGGAACCTGGTGTCAAAAGCATGACGCAACCGCTCCTGTTACGATCGCCCGACGGCTACATTCATATCTTCATCGGTGTGAGCCATGCGACGGATGAGCCCAACTATTCGCCCGGCACTCTTCGTTATTTCAGGAGCGCGGCTCCGGAAAACGTTTCACAGCTTGTTGACCGCACCGAGTGTATTCCCAGTGGCGCTCCTTATAACGCGTTTCACTTGCGGATGAACGCCGGTATCTCGGCGAATGGCCAACGCGCGGCGCTTGTCATACTCGCGATCAGCAAAGACGGAAGCGTGCCATTTAATACGCCGGTGATATTCCATGCCGAACGGCAGGGCGAAGACTTTGTGTTCCGAAATGCGATTAAGTATGCGGAACCTCAGGGCTTCTTCTATCCGCAGATCGCGCTCACGGATGCCGGCACGATAGTTGTAGGACAAGTCTGGAACAAGCCGGAACGGTCAACGACGCGCCTTATGCATTTAGACACTAACGGAACCTTGGTGCATCAGGAAGACTTGCCCGCCGTTGCCGACGGTAACTATTGGTGTCTCGATTTGCGGCCCGTTGCGACTGGCGCAGATACCGCGAACCGCAACCTACTTGGGTTGTACTACAACAAGTATCCCAA
>CALEZK010000385.1 GCA_937928585.1 uncultured bacterium
CTTCGAACGCGCGCTTGCCGCAGATCCGAAAAACGCAAACGCGAAGCTCGGAATGGCCCGCTGCCTCTGGATGCGAAAAGAGGCGGAACCCGCGCTGCGCACCTATAAGGAAGCGATCGCGATCAATCCGCAACTCGACAAGGCATACATAGAAGCTGCAAAAGTAGCCCTGTCTTCCAAAGATTCAGCGACTGCGGAATCCCTTGCCGAGCAATTCGCGGCGACAAAGCCGGAAGCTGGCGGAATCCTTCGCGCATTCGTTTTGCGCGAGACCGATCGGCAATCGGAAGCCGTAGAGTTGCTGCGTCAGTTACGCGACAAGTATCCCCAGTCGGCGGAGGTGCGGGTGAATCTCGCATCTGCCTACCTTTCGGCAAAACGCCCGGCGGAAGCAGAGCAGGAACTTAAGCTTACGCTGAGCGAACTCGACAAAGAGTCGCTGCCGGCCCGGATGATGCTCATCGAAGCCTATCAACAGCAGGGCAAACTGGCGGAGATTGAATCCGAGCTGCGCGGACTTGCCGAAGCGCGACCAGAAGATGAAGCGATTCAGTTGGCCTACGCGCGGGCCTTGCTGGCGAGCAGCAAGTTTGATGATGCGGAGAAGATTGCGCGACCGATTTTGGAAAGAAAGCCGGAATCACCGTGGGCGAACTTCGTTATCGGTGCATATCATCTGTCGCAAGGAAAGAAGGCCGAAGCACTGAGTTGCTTGCAAGCTGCCGCCGGTGCCTTGCCGGATGATCCGCAGATCGCGAAGCTCCTGGCAGAAGTACAGGCGCCGACGAATACAGGCACAACACCGCAGGCCGCGCCAAACGTCCAAACAGCGACGCCCCGCGCGCCTGCTGAAGCGCCGGGTACCTGGCAAAAACTATGGGGCGATGGGTCGTTCCGGCAGCTGCTGTCGGAGCGAGAAGCGTTTCTAGCAAAAGATGAAAGCAATGTCGGTGAGACTATCGCGCTTGCGGCGGTGTTTGTTCAGGATACGCAACTTGCGAAGCAACTTGGTGAAAGGCTTTCCCCCGATTCGCCCGTTGCGAAGTACATCGCGGCCTTGTTGGCCCGCGATCCGCAGGCGATGCGAACCCTGCTCGATGATTGGCAAGAAAACATTCCGGATCGGCGCATCCTTCGGCTCAATGCGGAAGGCTTCGCCCTGGCAATTGCGGGCGCGCGCGCGCAGGCGATGCGTGTGTTCTCGCAGTGTATCCAGGAGTATCCGGAGAATGGCGCTGCCTACTACAACGTCGCCAGCATGTTTCGCAGCGCAGGCATGCCGAAGTTCGCAATCGGCACGCTCAAGCAGCTCATCGCGCGGCACAGCGATAACCGCGAAGCGCGGCAATTGCTTTTCGACACCATGCTCGAAGCCAATCTCGACGATGAAGCAAGACGGCAGGCGGAGTCTACGTATGCCCTGTTTCCGGATGATGCCGCGTCGCTACTGAATCTGGCGCGCGTATACCGCGATGCCGGTGAACTCGGCCTCGCGGAAGATGTGTTGCGGCGCGGCATGGATCGCATGAGCGGCAACGCGCCCCTTGCGCTGGCGATGGTTGAGCTCATGGTTACGCGCGGCCAAATCGACGAGGCCACCGGGGCGCTGAATCAGTTGCGCGACACTACCGATCACGAACAGGCTGTCGCCTTGCTGTCCGCCTTTATATCCGCGGCAAAAAACAATTGGGACGATACGCTTGCGCAGTGCGCAAAAGTTGCAGGCCCGAATTATCCCCAGCCTACGCGTCTCCTTCACGTTGCGGCCCTGGTGCGCGCGGGAAAAATTGACGAGGCAGGCGAACCCCTTCGCATGGCCGACGGGCAACCGCGAAGCGGCCCCGCAAGCAATGTCATCGTTCGTGCGCTTGGAATTTCAACTCAGCCGCTTTCCAAGGCCGAGGAATCACTCGCGGATGCGTTGAAGTCGAACCCGGACGCTTTGTCCTATTTCGCCTATGCCATGGCATGCCGCGAAATGCGTTTCTTGCGCGACGCATACACCCTGTTTCGCACGGTGGACGAGAAACTCCCGAACGAACCGCGTGTAGTCGAGTTTGCATTGGCTTCGGCAGCGCGCGCAGGCGACATGCCGGATCGCGTCGCCGCCGCAACGCATTTTACCGAACGCTATCCAAACATGGCGGCCGCGTGGATTGGGCTTGGCGACGTGTACGGCGCAATGAAAGACGATGCTGCGCAAAAGGCCGCGCTGGAAAAGGCGACGACGATTGATCCCTCGAATGATCAGACCTGGCGACGACTCGCCCAGTACTACAGCATTCGAAACGACTATCCTTCGTTGCTCGAAGTCTGCCGCCAGATCGTGGCAATACTTCCGGACGATCCGTATGCGGGCAACAATCTTGCCTACTGCCTGCTGCAAACAAACGGCGATGCAAACGAGGCGCTTACGTTGGCCCAGAAGGCGCAAGAGAAGCTGCCCAGAAATCCTGAAGTCGCGCATACCCTCGGCCTGGCGCAGGTGCGCACCGGAAACCTGGACGAGGGCCGCAAGAATTTGATTGCGGCATTGGAAATGCGGCCCGGCGATCCCACGCTGATGCTGGACTACGGCGAACTGCTCATTCGCCAGAATCAATCAGAAGAAGGCAAAACCCACATTCAGCTTGCGCTGCGATATGCATCGCAACTGGGTCTTGATTTTCCGAGAAAAGGGGAGGCTGAGCAGGCATTGGCGGAATCGAGTTCGTAATGTCAGTCGCATTCGACACAGACACAGCCCCCTTGGTCGACGAAGCGACCCCGAAGCGACGCTCGCTCAAGGAGATGTTGCTTCACGGTTCTTCGTGGACGATGCTCGAGTATGGACTCAGCCAGATTCTGCGGCTGGGTTCCAATATCGCCCTGGCGTCGTTGCTGGGCGATCCGGCGATTTTCGGCATTAATCTCATTCTCATGGTTTTCATGCAGGCGCTGGATATGTTTTCCGATCTTGGGATCGGTCAAAGCGTAATCCACAGCAAGCGCGGCGATGATCCCCGTTTTCTCGATACGGCCTGGACGATACAGGTCATACGCGGATTCGCGTTTACAGCGGCTGCCTTGATGTTGGCGTGGCCCGTTTCGGTGGTCTACCAGAATTCGATTCTGCTTTACGCGCTCCCACTCGCCGGGTTGGCGGGAATTATCAGCGGTTTTAACTCAATCAATCTGTACGTGTTGAACCGGCACATTCGCCTGGGACGCATCGCGCTCATTAATGTGGGCACCCAGGCGATAGCGATAGCCGCAACACTGGCTTTCGCGTACTACAGCAAAACCGTTTGGGCACTGATTGCCGGTGCCCTGTTTTCGAGTCTGGTGAAACTGGTTGCGAGCCATTTGCTCTGCCCGGGGCCGCGCAGTCGTTTTGCTTGGGACAAATCCGCGACCAAAGAATTGTTTCATTTCGGAAAATGGATCTTCTTTAGCACCTTGTTCGGATTTCTTGCATCGCGAGGCGACCAGTTGCTGTTGGGTTGGTATATGCCAGCCGAAATGTTCGGCACCTACGGCTTCGCCGTCCTGCTCGCGCAGGCGGTCGCGCAGGGAATGCACCAGATTTCGCAACGCGTCCTGTTTCCCATCTATGCGCGCGTGGCGACTGAGGACCCTGACAGGCTGAGAATTCAAACCTTTCGCGTACGGGCCGTGCTGATGGCACTGAGCGTTCCGCCCGTTTGCATTCTCGCCATATGGGGACAGGAGGTTGTCGACCTCATCTATCCCGAGAAATTCAAAAACGCCGGTTGGATGCTGCAAATTCTTGCCGCTGGCGGCGTCGTTTCCGTGATCGGAAGCACGATTGGTCCGGTCTTGCTTGCTAAAGGCGATTCCTATCGCTTCATGATCTTGCAGGTGGTGCGAACCGCCATCATGTGCGTGACAATGGCATTGGGTGGTTACTTCGGCGGCCGTACGGGGCATCCCAACGGCGCGATGATCGGTGTGGTGGTTGGTGTGGCGTTGCCGGAGCTTTTGTTGTATCCGGTATTGGTGTGGGCAGTTCGCCGATACGGCGTGTGGCTGCCAAAATTGGATTTCGCCGGCTTTGCTTTAGCCGGATTGGCTATCACAGCAGGATTGTTACTATGAGCTCGACGGAAAAGATCCCAGCGATTTCGGTGATCACGCCGGTCTACAATAATGCTTCCTATTTGCCGGAAGCATTAGACAGTATTCTCGGGCAGACCTTCAGTGATTTTGAGTTCATCCTCGTCAACGATGGATCAACCGATAATTCTCTGGAAGTGCTCGAAACATACGCGCGCAGAGATCCACGTATCCGTATCTCCAGTCGCGAAAACCGCGGATACATTTCCGCGTTGAACGAAGGCCTGGCAATGGCCCGCTCAGAGTTCATCGCGCGCATGGACGCGGACGACGTAGCGCTTCCGGGTCGCTTTGAAAAGCAGATGAACTATATGAACGCCCATCCCGAATGCGTTGTCGTCGGCGGTCGTGTTCTGTTGATCGATTCTGACGGAATGCCGCTTCGCGAGATGTGTACGGAAACTGAGCATGAAGAGATCGACGCCGCGCATCTCGCGGGGCGCGGCGGCACGATCGTGCACCCCGCCATGCTTGCGCGCCGCGCCGCGATTGACGCCATCGGACAGTACAGCAATGCCTACCCCTGGGCAGAAGACCTCGACTTTTTTCTGCGCCTCGCGGAAGTTGGCAAAGTCGCAAATGTTCCCGACATTATCCTGCGCTACCGTCAGCACTTGTCGAGCATTGGCTACTCGAAATCTGAACTCCAGCAGAAGTCTACAGTCGCCGTTGTGCGCGATACGCTGGTGCGACGCGGCCTGCCCGTTCCTCCCGAATTGGGCAAAACCCCTATTACGACGGTCACTATCGCGCAGTCGCATCGAAAGTGGGCGTGGTGGGCCCTCAGCGCTGGCAATGTTAGCAGCGCCAGAAAGCACGCCATGCGCGCGTGGCGCATGGAGCCCTTGTCGCCTGAATCATGGCGCACCGTATATTGCGCAATACGGGGCCACTAAGTCCGCGTCATGCGTATTACGTTCATACTCCCGCAACCCGGTTTGTCCGGCGGTATTCGCGTTATTGCGATTTATGCCGAGCGTCTGCGCCGCAAAGGGCACGACGTGTTGCTGGTGCATCCGCCAAATTATCAGCCGCCGCTGACACAGCGTGTTCGCAGCGTCTTGCGCGGCGAAGGGTGGCCCCGGATCCCGTATGTATATCCGTCCCATCTCGACGGGCTCGACGTGCCGAAGAAAATGCTCGATCGCTGGCGCCCTGTAATGGCGGACGATTTGCCCGACGCGGATGTGGTTGTCGCCACTTGGTGGGAAACCGCCGAATGGGTTGCAGCGCTACCCGCACGCAAAGGCGCGAAGGCGTATTTCATCCAACACTACGAAGTGCATGATTCACAGCCGATCGCGCGGGTCAAGAGCACTTGGTCCTTGCCAATGCACAAAATCGTCGTTGCCCAGTGGCTTGCGGATATCGCGCGCGACGAATTCGGCGATGGCGATGTCGCATTGGTTCCGAATAGCGTCGACAGCGAATTGTTCACCGCGGAACCACGCGGCAAGCAACCCAATCCAACAGTCGGATTCATGCACGCCGTCGTACCCTGGAAAGGCACGGACCTGGTGGTTGATGCCGTGCGCATTGCGCGCGAAGGCGGTCTGCCGGTTCAATGCAAGACATTCGGCATGCACGCGCCCGATCGAGGTAATCCAATTCCTGATGGCGCCGAGTTCACGCTGTTGCCGACGCAGGAAGCCTTGCGAAACATATATGCGTCATGCGATGCGTGGATTGTCGCCAGTCGCTCCGAAGGATTCGGATTACCAATCCTGGAAGCCATGGCCTGTCGCACACCGGTAATCGCGACACCTGCAGGCGCCGCGCCGGAACTGATCGCGAATGGGGGAGGCATGCTCGTCCCGCATGAGTCACCGCGGGCGATTGCCGACGCGATTCGTGCTTTCGCGGAAATGTCCGCCGAATCTTGGCAATCAATGTCGGAAGCAGCCCTGTCCACGGCGCGCGCCTATACCTGGGCCGATGCAACAAACCGGTTTGAAGATGCATTGCGTAACGCATGTTCCAAATCGACGCGGCTCGCGCGTTCGAGAATGACCGCGCCTACCGCTGAAATCGGTGCAGGCGCATGACGCATCCACCCGATTCAAATTTCCTGGTGCCATTGGTGATGTTTGGATGGCCTTTCGTGTTGGTCGCCATGTTCATGATGATGCCGTCGCGCCGGGCGGTAATTGTGGGCCTGATTACTGCCTGGCTGTTCTTGCCCGTCGCGGAATATCAGTTCCGGGGCATTCCGGAATACAACAAAATGACGGCGACGAGTATATCGCTGTTCCTTGCGACGCTTTTCTTCGATCCAACCCGTGTCCTTTCGTTCCGTCCCAAGTGGATCGATCTGCCCATGCTGATCGTCTGCTTCTGCCCGCTGGCCTCGTCTCTTACCAATGGACTCGGCTTGTACGATGGACTCTCCGAGTCCAACGGCCAACTAATGAAATGGGGATTGCCCTATTTTCTCGGGCGCGTGTATTTCACGGACTATCAATCCATGCGCGAATTGGCCGTGGGTGTTTTCATTGGCGGCCTGATATATCTTCCATTCTGCTGGTTCGAAATGCGGATGAGTCCACAGCTCCATCGCATGACTTATGGTTACCATCAACACGCCTTCGTCCAAACCATTCGTATGGGCGGCTATCGCCCCATGATTTTTCTTCAACACGGTCTGATGGTCGGCATGTGGATGACCACGGCAACGCTATGCGGACTCGCCCTGTGGCAAACCAAGGTGCTAACCTCGATACGCGGTATTCCGATGTGGATGATCCTCAGCGTACTCGGCGTCACGACGATTATGTGCCGCAGCACTGGCGCCATTCTGTTGCTCATGGCAGGCGTTGGCGTGTTCATTACGATCCGATACATGCGCACCTCCCTTGGCCTCGTCGCGCTCGCAGGAGTATGCGCCTTCTACATCGCCGTGCGCGCCTTTGGGATCTGGGACGGTTCCGAGATGATTGACGCGACGAACAGCGTCTTCGGGGCGGAACGCGCCCAGTCAGTTGCTACCCGCGTTTACAACGAAGAGGCGCTGACCCAGAAAGCGCGAATCCAGCCCGTATTTGGTTGGGGGGGATGGGGGCGTTCCCGCATCCACAATGAAAGCGGAAAAGACATAACCATCACCGACAGCCAATGGGTAATTACTTTAGGCGCAAACGGACTACTTGGAATGACCGCGATGCTCGCCGCGGTGCTGTTGCCCGCAATTCTCCTTGCACGAAAAGTTCCGCCCGCGTGGTGGAACCATCCAGTCGCGTCGCCCGTCGCCGCGCTGGCAGTGGTCGTCGTGCTGTGGATGGCAGACAACACCATGAATGCGATGTTCAATCCCGTCTACGTCGTCATCATCGGAGGGTTGGCGGGACTCCGTCCGCTTTCCCAGTTGGACTTGCCTTCGCTAGCCGTGCGGCGCGTAGTGACAAGACGCCCGCATGTGCCCCGTCGAAAGAAGGGACGACCCGTACCGCCGCGCGCCCAACCCGCGCAAGAGCCGCGCGCATTCTGATCAGTTGGTGTTACGGCAAGTAGCGCTTTATCAGGTCACTGCGCTCGCGGAAGACTTCTACGTCATTAAATCGCGCGCCATTTGCGCCCGCGACGCGAATGAGTTCCGCAAGCTTTCCGCGATCACGCGCCAAACCCGCGAGCGATTCTCCCAGTGCTTTCCAATCTTCCAAAGGCACGAATAGACCGCCGCCATGACCCTCGATCAAATCCATCGCATAGGCATTGTTGTATCCGACAATAGGCGTTCCCGACAGCAACGATTCGAGTAAACAACGCGGAGATTCCGGCGTCAAATGCGCAAAGGGCATGACGTGACCCTTTCGTAGGACTTCTAGAACCACCGCGCGATCGCTCACAAAACCGGGAGCATTAAAATGATCGCCTAATCCGGAATCCGCCGCCAGCGCACGCATTTCCTCCAGCATCGGACCGTCGCCAATC
>CALEZK010000386.1 GCA_937928585.1 uncultured bacterium
TGCGCGCAAACCGTTGGGTACAATTTCACGCGAGGAGAGGGCGTTGTAGGATTAGGCAGGTATCGCGGCGGGCTCGAGTGATTCGGCTGATTTGAGGATGAGATCAACGCATTCGCACACGCGCGTAATCACTTCGATGCATGCGCGTGCGGTATCCATCTTGGACTCGGCAGCATAAGCTTCGATGTATTGGTGGGCGCCGCCAAGGTCTGCTTCATGGCTCTCGCCAATGCAGGTGAGCAGGACCGCGCCGCCAAGTTCGGCGACGATTTCCCTGTGCCACTTTGCTTCTTTAAGTCCGCCCAAGCGTTGGTCAGCGGAATGGATGAGTTCGTGGGTCCACGTGGAGAGGTTCTCTACGCCAAGCATGATGGCCTCGCCGTTCGCGGCGCGTCGGTAGTATCCGAGTGGCGCGGCCCCATGGTGGGAGTACGATCCGACATGGATTCCCCATGATTCCGCAACGTCAATGAGTGGCAGTGAAGCGATCCATGTATTTGCTTCTGGGTCGTGAGCCGGCAGTGGATCGCCTTCGGTGTCTTCGACGGCAAAGACGGGCACTGAACGAAATCCGTATAGGAATCGAAGGTCTTTTTCGTTCTCTTGGTCATCTTTGACCTTGAGTTGTTTGATACATGGCGCGAGGATGTGGATAGCTTTACTACCGGCTTTTACGGTGCGGCCGATTGCATTCCACTGGCGGATACCGCGTGCGTCTGTGGTGCCGGAAAGCGCAAGGACGAACTGGTTCGAATAAGACCAGTTCCTGCAGGGCGCGTCATCAGCGCGGTGGATGAAGATTGGGGCGAGCGCTTTGGGAAGTTGTTCCGGGTGGCGGAACGCTTCCACGATGCGGTCTGCGACTTCTCTGCTGTGTCCGTAAAACTTCATGGTTCGTTTCCTCCTGTGGAGTTGAGGCCCAACAGGCCTTTGGGTTCCTGTTGGGCCGGTTTATTGACTACGTGAAAGCTTTTGGGGCGAGAGGTGGCTTTCCTCTCTCTTGATCAACTAGACGGAATGAGGGACGAAATTGTCCGCATGCGAGGCTGCGCGATTTTCTGAGAAAGCGGCAATTGAAGCGGTCGGAAGTGCTGCGTGGGTACCGTGCGCTTGAGGGAACGGCAAGTTGGTTTGTCGTCGAGGTACGCGGTGTGTAAGGCGGGAATAGCTGGCGCTAAAGAAATCGAGTAGCCAGGACGCTCGTCGAGAGGTCCCGATGTGGTTTACCGGCAATGCGGTGCTCCGGCCTCGTTTACTTCGACATGCTGTCGAAGGTGAGACGTTGTGGAGTCGCTGCCGGATACAGCGGTTGCGCGTAGCCCATGATTTCCGGGTTAGGGAAATACGGGAGTCGGGGCAGCTGCTGAGTTTGGTTTCAGGAAAGTGAAAATGCGGCTGACTTTATATATTTTGCGCCTCGCGCTCCCGACAGAGTTGCTTGACACGGCGGTTTATCACTGGCGAATGACTGCAAAAGCTTAAATGCTTCGTCGATCTTCCGCCTGGCCTTATGGACAAGAAAGTACCGGAGCTAGAGGATGTCATTGATTGCCGTTATGCGCACTTGCTTAAGTCTGAGGGAGAACGGCAAATCGCCTCGTTCTTAGACAAATGCGGTGTGAGGTACATGTATGAGGCGCCGGTTGTCGTGACGCATCACGGAAAGCAGAGGATTTGGTATCCTGATTTCCTGTTGCCAGACCTCAGCCTCTACATCGAATACTTTGGACTTGCGGGACGGCCCGACTACGATTTATCAATTATCGAAAAGATGGATGCATATGCTAATTCGGGCTTGCAGGTGATTCCGGTGTATCCGCAACACGTGGAAAACCACTCCTCAGTCTATTTGGCCAAGGAAATCTCCCGCGCCACACAGGAACGCAGCCAACTCGTCGAACGGCAATTACACGGTGTGTTCAGTCATTACGCCAGACCAGGCCCTCTCCAGTCGGGCTCACTCCGCAAGGAATCCTCTTGACTGGTTGTCAAATGACTGAAAGAGCTTCTAGAAGGAAATCATATTCTGCGACGCTAAGACCTCAGGCGGTGATCGGCGTTCAGAGGTACTGATCCACGGCACGACTAGGCCTCATCTTAGGAGAAATGGAGCAAGTGAGGGTATGAAACGCGTAGGCATTGCTGTCGGAATAAACCAATGTAGATCGAAGAATTCTCACAAGCTAAGATTTGCCGAGTCTGACTGCGAACGATTCTCGTCTGCGGTTTGCAAGAAAATGAATTTCCAGTTCACTACGCTCAATCACCATGAAGCGACACGCGACAAAATCTTGCGCGAACTAGAGAAACAATGCAGGCAATTGAAGAAGGAAGACGATCAGCTCATTTTCTATTTCGCTGGGCACGGAGAGCGTGTAGGTGGGTGCTTTGTCCTGCATCCATACGACGCAGACCGACATACCGCGGAACGCTCGCTCTCAATAGATGCGATTCGCTCAGTCTTCGATACGCACGCCTTCAAGGGCAGCATCATGTGCATATTTGATGCGTGTCGCAATGAAAAGAACGATGCTGGAAAAGGGCGGGCCTATCTTGATGCGACGTCGGTAAGAAACCTCGAGTCGCTCGCCGGTAGCAGTAACGGCAAGCAGATTCAGGTTCTCTTTGGTTGTCAGGAGGGCAAATTCAGCTTCGAGGATGCCACGCTAGGTCAAGGCCACGGTGTACTTACCTATCACCTCTTGTCGGTGTTGGATCGAGTTGATGAATACACCAGCCTGTCATTTCGAGAGTGGTCTGACCTTGCTGGAGACCTTATGAGGGATCGCACACAGTCGCCAGAGGCCACCCCATCGCAGTCTCCCGTGTTATATAGGCCGACAACGGAAAGGGAAATACCGCTCCTTCCTGGGAAGAAAATCACAACGCCGAGCGGCATTGATTTTTGCTTAATTCGTGGTGGCAAGTTCCGGATGGGTAGTCCAACCGACGAGCCGGGAGGAGAGGACTGGGAAAGACCTGCCCACACCGTGCTGCTTTCGGACTTCTACATGAGCATGTATCCAGTTACGGTGGGCCAGTTCGAGCCGTTTTCGCCGGTTCTCTGGCCAGTCACCGTCAACTCGAATCAAAGCAGGGCAACCAGCGTTCTCGATCGGGTTCTGGAACCAAGTTCTCGGTTCAGAAGTCAAGTGTTTTCCGCAATGCGGCCAGTTACTGAGATTTCTTGGCATGATGCCCAATCGTTTTGCAGATGGTGCTCTCAACAGAATCCTGGAACTTTTCACCTTCCAACAGAAGCACAGTGGGAGTATGCCTGTCGAGCCGGGACAACGACTGCCTATTCATTTGGCAACACACTCACTCGTACTGTGGCGCATTTTGGAACCAAGGACGACTGCGCAAAAGATGTCGGAAGCTATCCGCCAAACGCGTGGGGCTTACATGATATGCATGGCGGCGTATACGAGTGGTGTGAAGATGTCTTTGATCCTTCCTTCTATAAAAGTTTGCGCGAGGGCGCCCGGGATCCGATTTGCCGTCAGGAGGCACCAAAGCGTGTTCAAGAGGATTTCATTATGAAGTCTACTAATTGCAGTATTGCTCCGCACGACGCCGACTATGTAATGCAAGTCGGTGTGATGATTGCTACCCTGATGAAGGATGCACGAGTTGTGCGTGGCGGATTCTACGGTGGGCGAACACAGCGATGTCGTTCGGCACACCGAATTCAACGCGTCGCAGACATGAGATACGAATGGCTGGGATTTAGAATGGTATGGAAGCCCAAAACCTGCGGAGGCTAGGTGCGCTTCACCTTGACCATCGCGCTAGGCGTGGTGTCCAGACGACACGGAATCCCGTCGCGCCATTACGTTTCGTTGAAGCAAAACCGAAGCGGGCTGCACTTCGGCAGTGTTCCGCGCGAAGCGCCCAGCAGCCGCCTTTCGCAACGCATAAGTCCTCGCCCGTTGTTAAGTCGCCTAGCCAACGCAACTGTTTGTCTTCGCTCATTTCATTACGCATATTAAGCTTGACCGTATCCTCTATCGCCAAATGAGGCTTCGGTGGTAGTTCCGGCCTCTTCTCACGTAGAAATTGCACGAAGTCAATTGATTCCTTACACCATTCAAATACGCTCCCGTGCATGTCGTAAAGGCCGCAATCGTTCGCTTCGTAATGCATAACCTCTTCAAGATGATTCCTTGCGTTGCTGGCAGAAAAATTTATGTGAGGGGTCAATTTCTCGCCAAAATCGCTTTTGTCATTTCCTCTATTAATGCACGCCATATTGGAAGTCAGAGTGTTGCCGAAACTGAACGCAGTTGTACTTCCAGCTCGGCAAGCGTATTCCCATTGGTCCTCCGTTGGTAAGTCAATTGATCCCTGAATCTGATTCGAAAGCCAACGGCAAAATGCGATGGCATCTTCCCAACTCACCCCCACCATCGGAAGACGTGCGGACTTCCTCATCAGATCTTCGCATACGCGGCTGGGGTGGGGATTGAAATACGATAGGGACATCTCCGTCACGATCTCTTCTGTTGTTCGCGTTGCCGGCAGTATAGGCCTCGTCCACCTGTGCTTGTTTTGTTCCACATAGTCGAAGAATTGTCCGCACGTTATTGGGCATACGGCCATGTAAAACTCTTCCAGAAATACGCGGCGGGCATCGCGCTCAAGATATCCGCGGCGTTCGTCCGATCCTTCACTTCCGAGCACTGCTTCGCCAGCAGGAATTGCTCTCACTCTTATTCCGAGGGGTAATTCAACGTCCTCTGGCGGGGATAGGCGAATGCGTGTTCGATTTGTTGGCCGGTAGAGGGATGGCAGTTGGGAAATGGCCGCCTTTTTCGAATGATGCCACCCGTGCATCTTGTCGCCTACCAAATTGGCGAGGTGTTGGAAATCCAGATCATCGAGTGAATCGATGTCCCGGAGGACGGTTAGTATGTGATGCGTGAGTACGCCATGCTTGAGCTGTGGGTCTTCCCACGAAGTTTGCCCTTCGCTACATCCGAAAAGGACTGCAATAGACTTGCGCTTTCTGGACTCTGTGAGTCTCTCAACTGCGCGCACGGTCGGAGCATCCATCACGATTTGCTGGACGCCCCTACCGTTGTCACTCATTTCGGAACGGCACGCGTCCAAGACGCACATACAGTGGCTGCTCGGAATGTAAGCCTCAAAGGCGTCCGTGAGTACTTGCAAAGGCATTGAAGATTCAAAATCAGACGGATGAGAATCGTGAAGATGCAGGACGTACTCGCGATCAACAGTTTGACCATGTCCAGCAAAAAAGAAAAGAAAGAGGTCTTCAGGCCGCATTTTCTGCTTGTCAAAATAAGGCCGTACGAGCTTCAGCGCGTCGACAATGTTAGCCTTCGTTGCTTCTTTTCCAACCAACGAGCAGCACTGAAACCCAAGTTTTTGGTGCATTATCTCCGCGAGCGCAGTCGCATCGCTCTCGGCAAATTGTAGCTCTCTAAAGTCCGAATCCTGGTATTGATTTATCGCTACAAGGAGTGCGTATCGATTCATGTTGCACCTATTGGCTGCAGACCGCTACCTCAATGAACCCCCAAGCGACGGTATGGTCATCTATTCGTAGTGCCCACTTGTCCGCAGCGGCCCGGGATTGCTTGGACTAAGGCACTCTCAATCTTCGAAATACTCGATACTCAGATAAACGCGGGGTTTGTCACCTTTCTTCGGCAAGGTTGCGCACAAATAAACACGTAGGTGTCCGTCAGCAGACTCGACAGATCGTGACAGAGAAATGGGTGTATTTTCTCCTCGCGCGACGAGGCTTGAGAAATCCGGCCTTAGGTCGACATCTTTCACATCCACGGAAACCAGCCGTCCCATGTATTCAATCAAGTATGAACCGACAGCCGGAAGAGACTCGACCGTGAATAGCTGCTTGATACCTGCCTGCATGTGTTTGACGCAGGCAAGCAGCGTCTTGCCAAAATGAACGGTTGGCAAGTTCTCCGCGCCTTCCATTGATATCTGTCGCAGAGCAGATTTTCGAGCACGCTCGGCGATTTGCCTAATGCGCGGAGCGTCTTCTGCCGGCGCGCCAGACATGGACTTCAAATAGACCTCCGCGTCAGATCGTAATTGCTCACAGTGCTCGCATCGCTCCAGATGCGCGGATATGACGTCAGAGGTTTCTGGTGGTGTATTGCCGGCAACATATGCCAACATCACAGCTTCCGGCACATGGAGAGTGGTTGCGCGTGCCGCATAGTATGAAGCGATCTTATCGTCACTTGTTGATGGCATTTGGTTTCGTATCCTCACGAGTGGCGGAAGGTGTCAAGCTGAGTTTTTCTTCAACGCACTTGCGCAGCAGCTTCGTCGCCTTCCGGAGCGCATAGTCAACTTCTTGCGTTGTCTTGCCGAGTTGTCTCGCCATTAGCTTCGTTGGAACCTTCCAGAAGAAACGGAGCTCAAATATCTCTTGAAGTGGGCCAAGTGAGTCAATACACGACTTGATCAATTGCTGTTCTTCCGCGGAAATTGCATTGGACCTGGGATTGCCTGAGTCTTGCGGTTCAGGTACGTGCTCGAGAGGAACCGCTGCTTGGAGGGGATTCGCCCGACGGAACTCATCTCTCACGCGGTTGCGCGCAATCTTGAAAATCCATGTGGACCCTGCGCCTTCCCGCCACGTCTTTGCATACTTCCAAATTCGCATAAAGATGTCGGACACGATCTCTTCAACTGCTGATTCGTCACCCACAAGGCCTAGAACAAACCTTGTTAGGTTGATCTCGTACCGACGAATCAGTTCTTCAAAGGCATGTTCGTCTCGATTCTGAATGGCCCGCATGAGTTCGTACTCATCGAGTTCGCACAACCGCGCTTTCCCGGTTGATATCCTTGCTACTCGTCGTTCTTTCCCCATCCGTCACCTATATCAGTGCAGAGCCGGTCGTTCCGTACGAGTGTTATTTTATGCGCCTGCAACCAAATAATAAAAAAGTTTTCAACCCCAACGATTCCAGCCGGTTAGAAGTACACAACCCGTTGGCCAGCAAGAACCATATAGCCGTGATCGTTTGCTTGGCGAAATACACATTGCGCCGGAATTCGCAGATAATCTCCCGCCGTCCGATATCTCGAAAACCTATCCAGTCATTGTGTGACATCAAACCTCCTCCGCTCCGGCCGCCATAGATTTACCAAAACAACACGGCGAGAAGTCATTTACTGCAACAAACGCCCACAGCGAAGGCGCCTCGATAGGTCGCCTGGAACAAGACGGAACAAGTAGTTCCGAAAGAATGGGCAACGGTTAGGCACGCAACGCGTGCGTGAAAGTGGGAGGAATACCGATGAGTGAAAACTGCCAGTTGGAATTAAACCCTTTCGCAATTATGACGCCCCAGTGCCGTGAAGACGTGGCCCGCTGCATCGAGGAATGTCACAAGGAACTTGCCGCGATCGCCGGATCGATGGCACCGCCAGACCATCGAATTCGTTCTTCCGAGGCGCTGTTCTTCACCTGTATGGAACTCCTGCAAGAAACCGTTTGTCGACTCTTGTGCAAGGGGCGGATAAACGAGAACTATACGTTTCTCTCGTATGCCTGGTGGGAGATGCGGCATGTCCGTGTTAATGCTCTCGCTCGTCACCATCGCTTGAACGCTGGAGAAGAATGCCATGACAACTGAACCCTCTGAAAATGGTTACCGCAAAGTCCACCTCGCGGAACTGCGGGAGGCGCTGGTTAGTGCCTGGGCGAGACTGCATGAGGCGCTCCCTGCCGAAGCGCGAGCAATCGAACAATACGAGACCAACGAAAAGAGCCAGGAGGAAATTGCGCTGGAAGAAGGCGTAAGACGACAGACGGTAAACCGACGCATTGCACGGGCGCGAGTCTTCTTGCAAATGCAATTGGCCGATTTCCTGCCATATCAATCGGCATAAGCGTACGTGCTCGTTACACCCTGCTTGGCTGCAACGTCTTAACGTTGTGGGAGCCAATAGAGGGCCGCTAGCTCACATGCGAGGAGGTAACTAAATGTCAGAAACTGCCACGAAGGTATCAAAAGGAAATGGCCGGTTCGCAGGTCGCGTGATTCGCGCAGTGGCCCATGCGACGGTTGCGGAGTTTTGGGCGCGCCTTCAATCGGAGGGTTGGTATTCGCCTTCGGATCTTACGTCTGAACCTCAAGTCTCTGACGCGCACAGCGCGGGCCCACGGGCGTCCGAAACTGAGGTAAAGCATCTGCTTCGCATGCATGACGAACTGGTGAAACTTCTCGAGCACTTCGAGGCGCGCGCAGGGCAAAGCAAACGTCAGCGTCGTCGGCTCAGATTGGACCTTCGGCTCGTTTCCAACCTCATCGTTCGCGTTCTTGATCGCCTTCAAGAACTCGGGGTTGCGCGCATGACGTTTCCGGATGTGGTGGACTTCCGGCTTCACGAACCGGTCGAAATAACACCCACACATACCCTCGCGGACGACGGACGCGTAACTGCTGTCTATATCCACGGATTCACGAACCACGGGTGTGTGGTACGGCAATCAAAGGTTGCCGTTCTCAAGTACGTACCGAAACCCGAATCCCAACCGAGAAAGGAGAATCAGATATGAGTGTCGCGGAACTCGCGGAGCAAATGGAGCTTGGTGGTGACGATGCGCAGCCTAAGAAGAAGCGTGGACGGCCTCCCAAGCACCGGGGGCTGCTATTCGCCATGGATTTGGGTAACGGCACGACATTGATCGCGTACGTGAATCATCTCGGGCAAGTCGTGGTATTGGTCGATCGCGAGGGGCTGCTCGCCACGCCTACGGCAATCGCGTTCGAAGGAGGCGATCCGGATAAGCCGCTGTTCGGCCGGACCGCTTTGAATTTTCGAAAGGTGCACCCTGAATTCTCATGCGTAATGATGAAGCGCGCTAGGGGGCACGGCGAAGTTCCGGGCATCGTAGATAAGAACGGGCGCGTCTGGACGGTCGGGGAACTCGAGACGTTGTTCGTCCAGTGGCGCCTTAAGCATGCCGAAGAAGTGACTGGTGAAAGCATTATTGGTGTGCTGGTAACGGTACCTGCCGATTTCAACGATGCACAACGGCGCGCGACTATGGACATCGTAGAGAACGCTGGCTACAAGGCCATCGCTACAATCAACGAACCTACCTCGGCCGTGATTTCTTACGCGTTAGGAAAGACTGGTGTGATCGCCGTGATCGATATC
>CALEZK010000387.1 GCA_937928585.1 uncultured bacterium
TCCCTATATATCGCGAGAGCTGGCGTTCGAGTTTCACTATTTCTTTATTCGCAAGTTCTGGTTTGCGTATCTCGGGAAGGCGCTGGTCGTATTTCCCGGTGGATTTGGCACGCTTGATGAGCTCTTCGAAATATTGACGCTTATTCAAACGCGCAAGACCGTCAAGCACATGCCCGTTGTGATTTACGGCGCCGAATTCTGGAAATCCATCATCAATTTCCCCGCCCTCGTTGACTGGGGCTTCATACATCCATCGGACCTCGACCTGTTCCGCATGGTCGATACCGTGGATGACGCATTTGAATTCCTGCGCGATGAATTGACGCGGCTTTATCTCTAACCCGCATTGCTCACCGCATCCAGATTTCATGTTTCAGTTTGAACTGCATCAAGCGGCAAGAGAATCCTGACTAAGCGCGCGCTGAAAAAGAATTCGGCCCGATGCGGACGCATCGGGCCGAATTACAAAACCGAGCAGTGCCGATTTCTATCGGTAATCGCGGCGCGGCGGACGTTCCTCTCTCGGACGCGCTTCATTGATTCGCAATGGACGCCCCTTGAGATCCTTGCCGTTCAATCCTTCGATTGCGGCATCGCCCTCGTTCTTGCTGGCCATCTCGACAAAACCAAATCCCCGAGATTGTCCCGTCATTTTGTCCATAATGACGCTTGCCGAAGTGACGGTGCCATACGCGGAAAACGCGCTGCGCAGATCTTCGTCTGTCGCCTGATACGACAAGTTGCCCACATAAATGTTCATACTCACCTCTCCTCTAATTACATCTCATACAAGCAAAACTATCCGCAACCGTGAAATGGGTAAACCATACTTGGGAGGGAGCGCCGGCAGATGTGTCTTTTCTCTGAATCGCTCTGAACTTCGTTGTGCTGTCTCTCGCGTGCTCGGCGCCGCCGACGTGGGCGCTTCTACTGAAAAGGTATAGCACAACACTCTATTCCGTGCAATAGCCTTATCACCGGACTGTCACGAAAACCCCTCGCATCGCACGGCGTTTCCGTGCTAGCTTCTCCCAACGATGGAACGGCAAACCAACAGTGATCCGCCTGTATCCCGGCGCTTGACGCCTTCAATCGTGATCGCTTTCACGATCATTCTCGTTGGCGCGGCCATTTTCCGCGGCTATCACCTCCCGCAACAGGGCATTCTCGGTGTCGATGAAGGCCGCTACGTGCTGGATGCCCTCAGCAAGAAGGCCGAGATCCAGTTCGTGTCCGGCATGTTGGCCGGAAAATTCTCGGAATGGTGTGGGGGGGCCGAATTTCTCCTGTCACGCCACGTCGCGGAGTGGGAGGGCGCGTTGCGCGCACAGCATCCCTTCGCGCCGAAACCGGGGTTCGCATATGCCTCGGCAGTCGTCATGATGCTCACCGGCGACATCATCAACGGGTGTAATTATCTTGAAGCGATTTGCGGTGTGTTGACGGTGATCGTGCTTGCTGGATTCGTTCGCGATCTTTACGGCACGCGCGCCGCGCTGATTGCGTCTGGGCTGCTTGCGGCGTCTGTTTTTCATATCTACTACTCGCGCAACGCGTATCCGCAAACCAGCGCGGGATTCGTGTTCCTGTCCGCCGTCTGGTGTCATTTGCGATGGTACCGCGCCATCACCAATCATCCGCAGTCCATAGCGCCTTTGTGTTGGCTGTTGTTCTGCGGTGTACTGGCCGGCGTCAGTTTTTGGTTTAATTACCAGCTCGCGGGCGCATTGCCGGCATTGTTGGTGCTGCATGCGGCCGTACTGTCAACGCGACGAGATCTAGCGAGCCCAAAGCGGATCATCGGTGCACTCGCGCTCATCGCGTCAGGATTCTGCGCGGTGCAACTGTTCGCGGAAGCGTTGACATATCCCCTGATTCTGGTCTTTCGCGCGAATGGACTCGACTATCCGCATGCCACGTATTTCGAACTCCTCGCGCCGCGATTTCTGGGGCAATCTGGAACGCCCTGGAACTTTTCCGGTTGGCCCTTGTTTCCATACTTTCTGAGCGTAATGGAGGGACCGTTGTACGTTGCGGCCTTCGGAGTGATGTTTGTTGGCATATTGTTTTGCGCGCGCCGGCGCTCGGAACCTGGCGGAATCGCAACGCCCAGCGTCGCGCTTGGGGTCATCTACACGGCGATTCCAGCCTTGGTCATCTGTTTTCTTTTCTCGTTCAAGACCATGCAGGGTGCGCGCACATTTGTTACAGCGCTACCATTTCTGTTTGCACTCGCGGCGCTCGGAATCGCGTCCGCCTTCGAGAAACGGGACCGCCTGCCAAAGGCGCTCGCGGTTTGTTCAATCGCACTGCTGGTATTGAACGCGGTCGTTTATCTCCCGTCGCGAATGGGTGAGGTGCTTCGCATTCGCTCTGCATACCCGAACGTGATCGACTATGTGCGTGCGAATGACCCCCCCGTTGCGAGTGCGGCATGGTCCGCCGTGCTGGAGGCTTATGGGGCTGCGTCGGGTGTGAAAGCGGGCAGTGAGTTTGCCTTTCAAGAGCAACAAGGCTCGCAGCGGGTCTTCATTAGCGATTGGCAGGCCCTATACAACAAACGTTATCCAGATGAACACGGCGTAACAGCAATAGAGGGAGCGCCCATACACGGCCTCGAAAACGGATTTGGAAGCGTCTTTTTGACCATCGAGGCATTTCCGTCATTCGGCAATGCGACCAAAAACATCCGCTGGACAAACCAACTCGACCTGGATCGTGCGCGGCGCGTTCTGATGTACGCAACAGAACCTTAAAGCGTTGCCAGCCAAGCCCGCATTTGCGCAGGGTCTTCGCCAAACATCAGCGAGCCTGGAACGATGTAGTCAGCCCCCGCCGCGGCGAGCAACGGCACCGTATGACGTCGAATGCCGCCGTCCGCTTCCACCTCGGCTTTCAGTCCCCGTTCGGCGATGGTGCGCTTCGCCGCGCGAATCTTGTCCGGCACGCCCGGATCCATGTCGGCGCCTTTGATGCCGACGCGCGTGCCGAGAATGCAGACGATGGAAAGGTCATCCCAGAACGGATCGAGCATCGACAACGGTTGGTCGAGTGTTAGCGAGATTCCCGCGTTTTTGCCATGGGCAAGAATCGCATCAACTGTCTGGCGCGTGTCGTTGTCCGAGTCGGGATAGATGATGAACCCGTCGGCCCCCGCCTCGACAAAGGGCTCAATCCAGTTCAAGGGGTGCGTGCACATCAGGTGGACCTCTAATGGCCGCGTCGTGTGTTTGCGCACGGCTTTGAGCAGGTCTGGGAAGAACAACAGTGTCGGGGTGTAGTGTCCGTCCGCCACGTCGATGTGAAACATTTCCGAATAGGGTTCAACGCGCTTTGTATCGGCCTCAAGGTTCGCAAGGTCGGCAGACCAGAGTGAAGTAGAACATTTGAGCATGTAACGACTCCCAAGTATTGAAACGAAAAAGTACGCGGAATGAAAACAGCTTATACGGGCAGGCCTTCGATGAAATCCTCGATTCCTTTCCGAACATCGGACGTGTGTCTTTCGATGCTTATCGACTTTGGCGTTACTTCACAACTCACAGCGCCAGGAATTCCTTTCGCCAGGGTTTGTCCAAACTCCAGTGGGTGAATCGGGTCCATTCGGTTCACGATGACAAGAACCGGCAGGCGTAGCGTCTTCCACGCGCGGTTGCTGCACGGCGAATCGTGTGGAATCCGCACCAGCTTCACGGCGGTTTCCGCCGCCCGCGGATGCGCAAATTGTGCCAACATCGCCGCTGCCCCATCCGGCGATTCGCGCATCAGCGCAGCGTATGCCTCGGATTTCACGAAGGTTTCTCTGCCTTTTACAGTGCCCTCCGACCGAATTAACTCACCAATGGTAACAAGGACCCGTAGATTTGGCGGCATAGGCTGATCCAGCCACGCCGGTCGTTGGAGAATCAGCGCGCGCACGCGCTCCGGATAGCGCAGGGCGATGTTCAGGCTAATCGCGGCGCCCATCGAGATGCCGCCGACCACAGCGCGGTCGATTCCTCTGAAATCCATCAACGCGATTACGTCGTCCGCAAATGACTCGATCGAAATCTTGTCTACGGGCCCGAGCGGTCGCGTTTCGCCATGAGCGCGGCAGTCGATCCCCAGCAGACGAAGACCTGCGTGCGTTCCCGCGAAAAAGCCGAACGGTTGACTGACGTCGCCCCCCAATCCGTGCTGATATACGAATGGTTGCCCCGTGCCTTCGTCCCTGAAGTTGAATCGGATTCCGTCCCGCTCGAGATGCATCTAGTTCTTGCTCCGCGTCGCCACGATCTTTCGCTCAAGAAATCGCACCGCGTCTGGAACCTGGTCTTCAGTCAAACCATGAAGAATCAGCGGTCCCGCGTATCCGCAGCGCGCCAGCAAGCCAAGGTAACAATCGTAGTCCAGCACGCCTGTTCCCGCGGCTTCCTGGCCTGCGTCACCGTCTCGGCTCAGGTCCTTCGCATGCGCGAGGACGATATCATCGCCCAGCAAATCGAACGCTTCCGTAAGTATTGCCGTCATTCGCGGCAAGGTTCCGCTGGGAAAGAGGTTCGCCCCGTCGATCACCACGCGCAGGCGCGGTGAACGTATTTCGTCCAGCAGGCGCCGGGCTTTCCTTGCAGAATCAACCACATTGGAAACCTCCGGCTCGAAGGCGATAGTGATTGCGCGTTCCTCGGCAATTGAGACAGCCTGCTCCATGCTCTTGCACAGATCGGACCACGCAGCCGGCGAATCGTTTTCTTCATGCCGGCGCCACATGTTCACCGGATCGCGGGTGCCGGTGCTCAGGGTGATGATATTCGTCCCGAGCGCGCTGCACGCAGAAGCGAGCACATCCAGACGCCGAAACCCGTCCGCTCGCTGCTTTTGGTCCGGATGAATCATGTTGAACGTACCTGACACAGCGGCCATCGCTACTTCGTGTTTGGCACAGATATCGTGAATGTGCCGCGCGGTATCCTGCGCGATCACATCGGGCATGCTCGGCAGCCCCACGCAGGCCATGTTGAATTGCACGCTCCGAATCCTATGCGCGGCCACCGCCGCGATTACTTCCTCGACGGTCGCGCGCTGAAAAGTCTTTGCGAAGATGCCGCAATGCATCATCGTGCGCCCGGGGGCCTACACCGTGCCGCTTACGCTGTCGAGCCGAATGGTCTCGCCGCTTTCCACGGCGCGCGCGATCGCCACCATCGCCCGCATTGCAGCGGCGCCATCGCCCACCGTGGCCCCTTGCTGAGGCGCGCCGTGGAGCACGCTGTCGGCGAACCCTTCCAGCTGCAGCTTGTAGGAATACGCATCTTCCCCCAATACGCGCCGGAACTGTCGGTCCTTGACGGAAAAACATTCGACTTCGCCGCTCTTGTGAAACCACGGCAGCGGAATCTTGCCGTAAACGCTTCCGAACTCGCCGTAAATCTGAAATCCTTCCTGGAAATCACCGCGCAACGGCACCGTCAAATCCAGATGTCCCACGTGGCCACCGCGAAACGACGTTGAAATGAACCAGCAGTAGGAGTTGAACTTCTCGACCAGTCGCGCGCTTACGGATTCAATCTCCCCCGCGAGGAACCGCGCGGAATCCACCAGGTGGCTTCCGTGCGTCAGCATGAAATAGCGTCGCTTGTCCGCCTTGGGGTTTCCGGTTGGTTTGACCGCGTTTACGCTCTGAATCGGAATGGGCTGGACGTTATCGGTCATGGTGTAGCGCAGCGTCGAATCGCAGTACCACGCCTTTATCGCGATCAATCCACCGATCTCCTCGCGCACAAAGCGGTGCGCGAATGCCACCCCGGGATCGAACCTGCGATTGTTTCCTACCTGGAATACGCGGTGCCCACCGGCTTGCACCGCACGTACGCGCGCCGCAAGCGCGTCACACTCTTCCACGGTTGTTCCCAGCGGCTTCTCCACGAATACATGTTTGCCTGCGTCGAGCGCCTGCATGCACAAGGGCACGTGAAACTGATCCGACACCGCCACAACAATCGCCTCTACCTCCGAATCCGCGAGCATATCTTCGTAGCGCGAATAGGTCTTCTCCGGTGTGTGCGTGGCCGCCATGCGCGCCAGCAAATCCGGCGCGGCATCGCAGATGGCGTGCAATGCGCAATTGCGCGCCTTGCGGCACGCGTCGAAATGCGCGAACTGTGCAATGGGCCCGCAACCCAGCACCCCCACGCGAAGCAGACGCGCCTCCTTCTGAATCACGGCACAACCGCCGGGTAGCGTTGCCGCAGTGCTTCGCGCAGCGCGTGAAAACCGCGACGCTCCGCCACTGTTGCCAGCGCGGAAACGTGCCCATCGGCCGACACCTCCCGCAGCTCGCCGGATTTATGCACGTCGATTGCCTGCAGCATCGCCTCCGCACCCATGCGCGGGTTAGCCTTGCCTGCGGCATCCTTAATCGAGTTGATGGCGGAGCCCGCGAGGAACAGAATGTTTTCTTCGATACCGCGCGCTTCCACGTCAACGAGGTTCAATCCGATGTTGCCCTGGTCCAATCCGCCTGCCCGGACGATCATCGTTTGATTGATGCCGTCGATCGGCGACGTTAGCATCGCTTCCGACGCGCGCCACTCGTCGCCATACGGACGCAGGAACGGCATGCCTTCCTTCAGCGGCGCGGTCTGGCGGAAATCGATGCCGTCGAGGCGCGCCAGCAGGTCTATCACCTCCCGCCAGATTGCGCGCGTCCGCGTGCCGATACCAGCGTTATGTCCGTAGATTGCGGGCGGATTGGGTAGATGCTTTGTAGCTTCCCGTACCATGCGCACGGCACCCGTGGCGAAGGTTTCGCTGAACATCACGCCGCGAACGCCGTGCTCCAACACCGCGTGCACCGTATCGAGAATCTCGTGCGGCGCGCCGGTAATGTGCGGGGCAAAAATGATTCCAAGGGCGCCGCGCTTATCCTGCACGCGGCGGATGGCATCCATCGCGCGCCGCGCGCGTTCCGCCACGGGTGAGTAATCGAGGTTGGGATAAAGGTCCTCGTCTTCCTTAACGAACAGGAAGAGTGGACATTGCGCCGCTTCTTCCACGAGGAATTCTACTTCCTCCGGCGTGATGCCCGCGGTTGGTTTCAGTATCGTGCCAAACGCTGGCTGGTCCGGCGCAAACCCCGTCGATTTCCGGATTCCCTTGGGTCCATATGCCGGACCCGGAAAGGTACGCACGATATGCTTGGGTATCTGCAATGCGACGAGTCGTGCATCCTGCCGCTCATAGAGATCGAAGATGCCCGCGCCCGCGATTGTATGCAGGATGTCGCATGAGCTCACGTGCCCGTCGGGGTGCTGCATCATCTTCAGGGGAATAGCCACATGCGCAAGGCCAAGGCGTCCCGTCTCGTCGAACGCGTCGACACCCGCCGGTTTCGCGGAACATTGATCCAGCAGCGAGCCTGGCGGCGGATCATGCACCCCGCTCGTCGCCAGATAGCTGATCTCCTCCGCCGCGTCGGTAAGCTGCGTCGTGCGCAACGCAAAGAAATACGTCGCAACGATGAAGTCATCCATGGAAGGCGGGGGAGAGGCGGCCAAGCGCTCGCCAACGACGCGTCGAAGCAGCGCCTCGCGCGCGTCCTGGTCTTGCCACAACAAATCTTTTGAGTGAGTGTCTAGATAAGGCATCCCGCGAATATAAGCGATTACCCCATCGCGAAAAAAGTAACCCGGAATCGGGTTGGCGTACCGGGCTTGGTTCGCGCGCTACCGATCCCGCTCGACGATATACCGCGCCAGGCTCCGGAATACGTCCGCCTCACGTCCAAAACCAGCCAGCGCATCGACGGCCTGTGTCGCAGCATTCGCCGCAAGCGCGCGCGCCCCATCAATCCCAACTGCAGCCGGATATGTAGACTTCTGATTCGCGACGTCACTGCCCACAGGCTTTCCAATCGCAGCCTCGTCGCCGACCACATCCAGAATATCGTCCGCGATCTGAAACGCGAGACCGATCGATTCCCCGTAGACTGTCAGCGCGTGCAGTTGTGCATCCGTCGCGCCCGCGACCATCGCGCCTACGCGCACGGACACCCGAATGAGCGCGCCGGTCTTCATCGCGTGCAAGGCCCGCAATTCCTCCACGCCCAACTGACGATCCTCGCTTTGAAGATCCACGAGTTGACCGCCCACCATGCCCCCGGCGCCGGCCGCCTGCGCAATCTCGCGCACGACGCGCACATCTCCGCAGTCCGCCGCCACATCGAAAGCCATCGTAAGCAACGCATCTCCCGCGAGAATCGCCGCCGCTTCGCCGAACACTTTGTGCGACGTCGGCTTACCCCGGCGAAGGTCGTCGTTATCCATTGCCGGCAGATCGTCGTGGATGAGGGAGTACGTGTGAATCATCTCCAGCGCGCAGGCTGGCGGCAATGCGACACGGTCGTCGCCGCAGACCAACTCGGCCGCGCCGAGCGCCAGCGCGGGTCGCAACCGCTTGCCGCCCGCGAACAGGGAATAGCGCATCGCTTCGCGCAATGCATCCGGCACGCCCCGCCAGGAAGCGAAGTAGGACTCTAGCGCTTGCTCGGTGCGACGCGCCTTCTCGCTCAAGAACATTTCGACTGATGGTCCAGACACAATCACCTCCACGCTGCAAGTATACGCCGTTGGCGCGGTCGCGCCGGCACGCAAAACAAAAAGCACGCCAGGGCCCGAAGGCTACCTAACGTGCATTTTTGAAAACTGGCTCTACTGACTGGGCGTCCGCCGCCGCCTTTGAACTACAGCTTGTCCAGCTGGTGCAGCCGACAAACCGTCGGCGGCGGAGCCCTTCAGTTACGAAGAACCGCGACGAAACTACTTCTTTTTCTTCTTCGCGGCCGCTTTCTTCTTCGGGGCGGCTTTCTTCTTCGGGGCCGCCTTCTTCTTTGCTGCCTTTTTCTTCGCTGCCATTCTTAGCTCTCCTTTAATTGAGCTTCCTACACAAGCGCCGCGTTGTTGTCGCGCAATCACCACGGGTGAAATTGCCAACGGCTGGCGCGCACCTCCGCAGGTGCTGCGGAGATATGACCATCGGGGTATTCCCGGAATGGTTCAACTGGTGTATGGTCTCAGCCCCAGGTGCATGGGTGCTGTTAAACCCGAATTCGGATTTCCCCGGTTTGGATGCCGCTGCATTGCGGCAGATTGGCTTGGCCCCCTTTTGGGCGAATCCCGCCCCGGCCCCGCAAACCCTGCGCTCAAAAACTGCCCGCGCGCAGGCGTTCCCCGCGGAAAATAAGGTTGGTTGCTGCTGCGGCGGAATGATGGTGGCGGTTTGCTGTCTCCGCCCGGAGTTATGATGGGTGCCGCTGCAACCCGTACGCGTTGTCAAGTGTATCTTCATTCTCTCGGCATCGCGCCACACCAAAGTGTGCCCGCGTTACCTGTGCCGTGCGATGTTTTGAAACTGTTTTTCATCGCCGTGCCACTCGCACGTCGTATTCGATTCAACTGTGTTTGCGCGTTACCAAATTCTCTTTCGTCTTCGACTTTTGCGCGCGTCAACTGCCGTGTTGTACCCCGCGTACGACGCGTCCGGTACAACAACTGTGTAAATTTCTATCATGTAGCAAGAAACAAAACAAGTATTTTTTCGAGAAAAATTTCTTTTCATCGGGTCTGTCGCCGCCGCACCGAGACCCATCTGCGCTTCTCGCGCTGCTTTTTTGCGCCGTCGAAAACTGTTTCTTGCTTGGATCGAAAACTTTTTCTGGCTGCGCGAAGTTGGTCTTGCCGAAAAAATCTTCTCGCCGCCGGAATTTGCGAACATCGCTCGCGATACTGTAATCATTGGCGATTTTTGCGATCTGTTTTGCGGCGCACCATGCGTGAAGGCGCTTCGCTAGTCGGCGCTCTCGTCCGCGAGACAAGCTTCCAGAATGTCGAACGCGGCGTCGAGTTCCACTTGTGTGATCGTCAGCGGGGGCGTCAGCGTCAAAATATCCCCCATGGAAATTTTGAAACTCAGTCCCCGTTCCAGGGCGCGATACATCACTTTTTCCGCCGCCGCGCTCGCGCGCGCGCGACGATTCTCGCCCTTGGCGAGTTCGATTCCCATCAGCAAACCGAGTCCGCGCACGTCGCCGACAAGCGAAAATTTATCTTTCAACGCGCGCATTCTGGAGAGCGCGTGCGCGCCGAGCCGCTCCGATCGCGCCAGCAAATTCTCCGCCTCAATGTAGTTCAGCGTTGCGAGTCCCGCCGCGCACGCAACGGGGTTTTTCTCATGGGTGTAATGGCCGAGAGCGCCGTTTTTCATCGCATTCAAGTCGTCGCGGGCCAGTAACGCCGCCAACGGCATGACCCCGCCACCCAATCCTTTGCCGATAACCAGCATGTCCGGCACGACGCCGTAGTGTTCGCACGCAAACATCTTTCCGGTACGGCCCAGGCAAGTGGGAATCTCGTCCAGAATTAACAGCGCGCCATGCCGGTCGCACGCAGTGCGCACCTTTTCCCAATACCCCTGCGGCGGAATAAACGGCGCGCTACGCACCGTCTCCGCGATCACGGCTGCCACATCACCTTCCTTTTCTAGAATGTATTCGATGTAGTCCGCGCACTTAAGCGAACAAACAGTGCCGCATTCCCACGGGCACTGCGAGGGGTCCGGTGGCGGCGCATGTTCCGTTCCCGGGAGCAGGGGGCCGATGCCGTTGCGAAAGATTCTTTCGCCTCCGACGGAGATCGCATCGAGCGATGCGCCGTGAAAGGATTCCCACATCGAGACGGTCTTGAACCGTCCCGTTGAGGCCCGCGCAAGTTTCAACGCCATCCCGATGGCGCTCGTGCCGCCGGGTGCGAACAAGACGCGGTTCAGATTTCCCGGCGCAAGGTCCCCGAGTCGTTTGGCCAGCGCTGTCGCTGGATCGTTTGCGTAACGGCGCGGACAAAACGGCAGTGTATCGAGCTGCTCCTTCACTGCATGCATCACCCGCGGATTCCGGTATCCAACTTGATGCACATTGTTTCCGTGGAAGTCCATGATGCGGCGGCCGGCCCGATCCACCAGATAGATCCCTTCGCAGGACACAAGGGCGTTCAGACACGGCGTGGATAGGGACTGGTGAAGGAAATGGCGCGCGTCTTCATCGAGCGCGTGCTGTGTGTCGGCATCGATGTGCGTACGCGCCCATGCAGCGCGCGCCGGGGAAATGTTCAAGTCGCCTTCAGATCGCATTACATCGAGCGGGTCGCCGGCTGACATCATGATGTGCATCCAGGTTGGTGGTGCGTGATTACACAACCAAGCGCCGGGTCATTGCAAAGTCGGGTCTATGCAAGCCGCGCGCGGATGTACGCGCCTACCTCCGCCAAGGCATCGCGACCCTCGGGAATGATCGGCGAAAAAAAGTGCCAGACGTGAATCATCTCTGGCGCGAGCTTGAATGTGACATCCACACCGGCAGCCCTCGCGCGATGCGCCAGGCGCGTTGAATCGTCCAGCAACACTTCCGCATCGCCAACATGAATCAGCATGGGGGGGAAGCCGGCGAAGTCCGCATATAGGGGCGAAGCCAACGGATTGCGCGCATCCGAACCGTTGAGATATCTGCGCGCGAACGCATGCAGCTCCCACGGCGCCAGCATCGGATCGGCGGCGGCCCGCGAGTCGACCGACGCGCCAGTCACGGCGAGATCGGTCCAAGGCGACAGACAAACCGCGGCGCAGGGCAACGCGTCGCCTGCCTCGCGCAGCGCAATAAGCGCTGCAAGCGCTAGACCACCGCCGGCACTGTCTCCGGCAATCACGATGCGATTTGGCACGTGTCCCTGAGCAAGCAAGGCGCGATACGCGGCAACCGCGTCATCCACCGCACACGGAAAGGCGTGTTCGGGCGCGAGGCGGTAGGCGACGGAGATCACCACGGCGTTGCACGCTTGCGCGAGGGAACCACAAAAGGTGCGGTGCGTATTGAGCGACCCAATGCTGTAGCCGCCACCATGAAAGAAGAGCACCACGCCGTCGCCATCAGGATTCTCGGGTTGGAAGCGCTCCGCCTCAAGACCTGCAAGTAGAATCCGAGTTATCGACACGGATTTCGGAGGTGGTCCCAACAGCGGCGCCATGCGCTCGAACCGTGTGCGGATTTCTTCCACTGTCGCGTCCTTGCTGATGGGACGCGCGCGCATCATGGATACAAAAGACTCGAACTGGACGCTCGCCATGCATCATGCTCCGAATTTCTTTAGTTTGGCTGCACCCCGACGCGGACTCCGCCAAAGCGTTAGCGAAGTTGATTGGGGAACGGTGCGGCGGCGGCATAGCCGGTGCGTGCGCGCCAACTACCGGATCGCATCCCGTAAAAAGAACGGGCCCGGCGAGGAGTGATCCTCGCCGGGCCGAATAGGTTACCTAATCGCTGAACCGTTACTCGTTGACAATCGTGATGTCAAACTGAGCGCGACGGTTAAGCTTGCGGTTCGCGGCGCTGTCATTCGGCTGGGCCGGCGTCGTCTCACCAAGGCTCTTCGTCGATACGCGCGAAGCATCGATACCGTTTTCGAGCATGTAGCTCTTCACGGCGTCTGCACGGCGCTGACCAAGACCCATGTTGTACTCGTCCGAACCCAGGTCGCAGGTGTGACCTTCGATGACGACGGTGTCTTTACCGTGCGCCTTCATCTCGGCAACAACCTGATCAACCACTGCCTTGCCTTCCGGCTTCAACACGGCCTTGTCGAAATCGAACAGGACGTTGTTGAAGACAGGCTTCTGACGGTCCGCCACAGGCGCGGGTGGTGCGGGCGGCGCAGGCGGCGCAGGCGGTTCCGGCTTCGTCCAGCATGCGTACACGACGCCGCGGTTACCCCACAGCTCCGAGTCGCCACTGTTCGATGCCGGTTCGGTCGGCCACCACCAGTAGCAGGACCGCGGCTCGCCGCCGCAAATCGCTGCACCCTTGTCCGGCTGGGGTTCAGGCGTCGCGCCACTGTTTCCCCACCAGGACAGATCGTCCCAGACTTTGGGGCCACAATCAGCAGCCGATGCTGATCCCGCGAGCAGCATCACTGCCACGACCCCGATGAGCAGTTTCTTCATTTTGGTCATCTCCCTTCTTCCGCTGGCAAATTACATTGCGGCTTACATTTAACCACAAAGCCAACATGCTGTCAAGTGAACAGACAGCACCCGGAAAAAGTCCGTTCTGGCCCAACGGTTGTTACATCCGCTCCGCGGCCAGCCCCCGATACCTTTTCCGCACCCGTAGAATATCAAATCCCCATCGATAGGTACAAGTAAAAAAGTGACCCCTAGGGGTAGTGACCCTGACCCGCTCCCCCGCCGAGCGAACCCGAGGCGCCGATACCGCCCTTGCGCGGGTCAAAAAGCCGTTCCGCTCTAAGGTTATGAGCTCGAAAGCGCGCAATCCGTCGCGATGGATGAAAGTAGTGTAGTAATACGGATTGCATGCACCAATTCATTGTCTTCAACTTAATCGCCTCGGGTTTCCGCCCGCCAACCATACACAAAAGAAAGACGCCCTCGGGCTTTCCCCAAGGGCGTCCTAGTCTGTCATCATCTTGAGCGCGTCCCGCTGTTACGCGGCGGCGGTCGCATGTGCCTCGTCGAACCTGGATCGCAACACATTCAGTGCGCCCTGAATCTCGCCGGTGTCGCGCTTTTCCACTGCTTTCTGCAGCTTTGGAATCGCGCCACCAACCTTCTTTCCATTGCGCACTGTGCCGAACAAGTGCCGGCTAACCGTCGACTGCGTGAGCGCAAGCATCTCCGCGATGTCCTCCTGCGTCTTATCGCAGAAGTAGTAGAGGTGCAAGATCTCCCGTTGCCGCGGCGTCAGTTGATCGTCCATCAGATCGACGACAATCGGCAGCACAGATTGAAAGAAATCTTTCATTGCGTAGCGCCGTTCGCGATCCTCGTCTGTCTCGTACCACAACGCCCTTTCGGACGAAACACTCTCAAGATATGCGGATTGGGTCGGAATCTCCCAAAACTCCGGATTGAAACTGGCCATAGCCGGATGCTCCTTCATAAGTTAATTGACTTCGACTCGCCTGCTCTCCTCCCGATAGCCCTAGCTTTCGGGCGCCCCATCGCGGGGCCTTAATTCGTGCATCCGATACGTGTCGATATACTGGGTTCATCGTTCGCTCTCCCTCTCATTGTCCGCCATTTCGGCGGGTTGGTTGACCTAAAACGAAAGCGCCGCCGGTGGGTTCTTGGTTCCCGCCTGCGGCGCCTGGTTTGCTCTTGCTATGTGCTTGGTAGTGTTTAGCTATCCAGCACCCCCAGGACGGGAACCCCTGCGTGCGGCAGGCGCGTTACGCGAACGAGCGCGTACATGACGCCCCACACCGACCGCTTTTTAAAAGTGGTCGCGGCGGTAATCGTCGCTGCTGCGTTGTTGTTCACGTCCTGTTTACCTTCTCGTTCTGTTTGTACGCCGGTTCCAAATTGCCCGGCGGTTTCACTGCCGCGCAATTGAAGCAGAAGTGAGGCGCATTTTCAACCCATCTTCCCTGCACCCTCGCCCCAACGGATACGAGGGTGTCTCCCTTACTAAAGAAACCTATATGCATACTTTTTCAAAAAAGACCTGAGGCGGCCGTTTTTGTAAGCAGTTTTGTACAAAAAAGGGTTAAAAAGGGGGCCGGTGAACAAAATTGTACACCCTGTCGCATTCCCCGTTTAGCCGCTATCTCTTTTCTGTGAAAAGACTTAGTCAAAAAGGCCGGATCATGGTATGCGGGTTGCTCTATCCTCTGAGGACTGCAATACCCGTCGGTATCGCTTTAGGGACGCGAGCGCGGACGGGTAGATTCGGAAGGGGAAGGGATGCTGGCCGTGAGTGGGACTGTAGCAGAGGTAAAAACGCGTGGACGCATCCTCATCGTAGACGATGAGAATGGTCCGCGGCAGGCATTGCGCATGCTCCTTAAGGAAGACCACGACGTTTTCCTGGCCGTCGACGTGCCCAGCGCGCAGGCCCTGCTTGGCGAACAGCCCATCGATCTTGTCATAACCGACCTCCGCATGCCGCGCCAAACCGGCGTTGAATTGCTCCGCTGGATTAAAACGCACTTTCACGATATCGAGGTCATCATCCTTACGGGCTTTGGTGAACTCGATTCCGCCATGACCGCCGTAGAATGCGGCGCCCTCGCCTATGTTGTGAAGCCGTTCGACACTCAGGTCATGTTGCGTCATGTCGAAGACGGACTCGCAAAGCGCGTCGAAGAAATGGAACGCCGCAGACTCGAAGAACTCGCGCTCGAAGCGAACCGCTTCGAGACGCTCGGCCGTTTTGTCACCGGAATGCTGCATGATCTCGGCACACCGCTCGCCGTCATCACCGGACAACTTGAAATTGTCCTCAACAAAGCCGAGCAGGATATCCCGCGCGACAGGCTAAACGTCATACACGGTCAGATCGGGCTTTGCAGCGATATTGTGCGTTCCGCGATGAATTTCCTGCGCCACGAAACGCAGCGCTTCTCCATCCTGAACATCAACGATGTGGCTGAGGCCTGCATCGGCGTGAGCACGCCGGTTACGCAAAAGGCGGGGATCACCGTTAAACGCGAACTGGCGCAGAACATTCCAATTTGCGAAGGCGATTTCGTCCTGCTGCGCCAGGCCGTGCTGAATCTCATCAACAACGCCTGCCAGGCCATGGAGACAAAGGAAGGCACGCGCGAACTGCATCTGCGCACGTGGCGCGAGCCCGATGACATTTGCATCGCGATCAGCGACACCGGCCCCGGCATCGCCCCCGAACTTCGCACAAAGATCTTCGATACATTCTTCTCGACCAAGGGCGAGCGCGGCACCGGTCTGGGACTCGCCGCGGTGAAGAACATCATGCGCCGTCACAACGGCGAAGTGTCCGTGCGGGAGAACGACTGGGGCGGCGTTGAGTTTGTCCTGCGTTTTCCGATTCGACGCTAGCCCAATTCCTCCACGCTCCAACCTTCCCGATACACCGGCTTCACGAATGCATTTGCCGCTTCGCAGTCTGGTGACCGCATCGCTTCCGAATCCCACGCCAATCCGCGCCCCACGAGCTGCGCCAATACGCCGAGCAGCATGATCTCCGTCATCGGCGTCGCAAAATCCGGAAAATTCGCCATGGGTGCCTGGCCGCCTTTGCATGCGTCGATCCATTCGCGTTGATGGCTTTTCACGCGTGGCAACGTCGGCGCGGGCGGAGCGTACTCGCGAAACTTCTCCTCCGGATACAGCCGATGCCGATCCCCCGCCCAATCGATCGAATACAAGGTTCCCTCGCTGCCTACGATGACGCACCCATTGCCGTTCAGTGCTTCGCCGCTGACCAAGGAGTTCGGAGGTTTGCGCCCGCCGTCGTACCAATAAAGTTTAAGCGCGGGATTGTTTCCGTGCGCGGGAAAATCGAAACACAATTCGGACCACGCAGGGAAGGTGTCTTCACAAACCGGTGAAGACGTGAAGCTCACAGCGTTCGGCATTCCAAGTCCCAACCCCAAGTAGGCAATCGCCGCGTTGTGAATGCCCATGTCACCGATCGCGCCTGTGCCAAAATCCTTTCGGCCGCGCCATTTGAACGGATGATAGAGTGGACTGTACGGACGCAGCGGCGCGACGCCGAGCCACTGGTTCCAATGCACCGTCTCCGGAATCGGCGGCACTTCGGCGGGCCGCTCGACTCCCTGCGGCCACCACGTGCCCGCGCGATCGGTCCATACATGAATTTCTTTTGGCGTGCCAATGACGCCCGCGCGCAACATTTCGATTCCCTTGCGCGTGTTGTCGAAGGAAACGCCCTGCGTTCCCATTTGCGTTGCGACGCCATACTCGCGCGCTGTTGACGCCATCACCCGCGCCTCGTGAATCGTCCGCGCCAGGGGTTTCTCGCAATACACATGCTTGCCCAAACGCATCGCATTCACCGAAATCGGCGCGTGCATGTGATCGGGCGTGCTCACCAGCACCGCGTCGAAGGTGTCCGAAAGCTCGAACAACTTCCGCCAGTCGTCGTATCGCGGCACATTCGGGTTCTCCTCGAACGCGCGTTCCGCGCGCTTGCTGTCGATATCGCAGAACGCCACGATGTTTTCGTCCAGCACTTCCTTCAGATTCTCGTGGCCCCGGCCACCACACCCGACCATGGCAAGATTCAGCTTCTCGTTCGGCGAAATCTTGCGCGGCACCACGCGCGCCGTATTCGGCTGCGCAATACCCGGTGCCGCGGCCACGAACACCCCCGCCGCCGCAAGAAACGCGCGCCGCGTCAATTCCACTCGATCCATGAAACTGCCCCTCCTGAAATCTGCATCGAGTATGCGGAAGATGGAGAGGCCGCGCAAAACATGCGAGCCGTGATATGCTCCGGTTCGTTCAAAAAAACGATCAGAGGTCACATGTCGTCGTTAATCGATATTTCCGATCAGCTAACTGCCGAGTTGCGACCGTTGCGGTTCTCCGCGCCCGTCACGCACGTATACAACCCCCTCGAATACGCGCGCGCGCCGCACGCGCGCTATCTCGAATTGTATGGCGCGGGCCCGAAGGAGATTCTCTTGCTCGGCATGAACCCGGGTCCCTTCGGCATGGCGCAGACCGGTGTTCCCTTCGGCGATGTACCCATGGTGCGCGACTGGCTTGGCATAAACGAGAACGTAGGAAAACCGGCGCTGGAACATCCCAAACGTCCCATCGACGGCTTCGCGTGCGCGCGCAGCGAAGTCAGCGGCACGCGACTGTGGGGGTGGGCGCGCGACACCTTCGGACAGCCGCAGCGGTTCTTTGCGCGATTCTTCGTCGTGAATTATTGTCCGCTATGCTTTATGGAAGAATCGGGTAAGAACTTTACGCCCGACAAACTGCCCGCTGCGGAACGCGCACCCGTAAATGTGGCGTGTGACCGCGCGCTTCGCGCAATAGCCGAACACCTTTGTCCGCGTATGGTGCTCGGCGTCGGCCAGTTCGCCGAGGCGCGCGCCAAAGTCGCGCTGGATGGGTTGAACGTCGCCTTTGGCCGCATACCCCATCCAAGCCCTGCAAGCCCGGCAGCAAACCGCGGCTGGGCCAACGAAGCCAACAAGGCCTTTGCCCAATATGGCATCACGTTCTGACAAAAAAAGGGAGGGCGGTCGTCCTCGACCGCTAACCTCGGCAATACGATTACCCACCACGCAAAAGCCTACGAAGGCAGCGCACCTTTTCCTTGCGCGACATTTGCCTTCCCGTTCCGTAGAATGCGCCGGTCACTTCCCGGGGCTAAATCATGATTGCTGGATTGCAGACCGCCGATTTCATTGTGCTCGTCGTTTATCTCGTCGGCACCACCGCGCTCGGCATATGGGTGGGGCGCGGCGCGAAGAACGTTGCCGAATTCTTCATGCCTCGCAAATTTGGCGTCACCATGATGATCATGAGCGCGTTCGGCGCAGGGACAGCTTCCGATCAGGCTGTAAGCGTGGCGTCTGCAACATTCCGCAGCGGCATCTCCGGCATTTGGTATCAATGGCTCTGGCTCGTCGCTACGCCATTCTATTGGCTAATCGCGCCCGTGTTCCGGCGCATGCGCGCAGTCACCACCGCTGACGTTTATGAATTGCGCTTCGACAAAAGTGTGGCGATGCTGTTCTCGGTGGTTGGCATTGCCAGCACGACCGTAAAGATCGGGCTCATGCTCAAAGGGACCGGCGCCTTGATAGAAGCCGGCACCGGCGCGGAAGTAAATGAGCACCTCGCAATCGCGGTGACCGCCGCCTTGTTTGTGCTCTACGGCGTTGCCGGGGGACTTTCCGCCGCCATCGTTACGGATTTCATTCAAGGTATTCTCACCGTCATCTTCTCCTTCATGCTGCTGCCATTCGTATTGCATGAAGTCGGGGGGATAGCCGGCATCAAGGAAACGATCACCGATCCCAAAATGCTGTCGCTCGTGGCTCCGGGCAAGATAGGGGTTTTCTTCGTTTTGATGATGGGCATTCAAGCGCTCGTTGGCATTGTGGCGCAACCGTATCTCATGGGCGTGTGCGGCGCGGGCAAGACGGAATTCGAAGGCCGCGTCGGTTTTATGTTCGGCAATTTCATCAAGCGCTTCTGCACTGTCGCATGGTCTATTACCGCAATCGCAGCCGTGGCATGGTATATGCAAAATGGAAGGGACCTTTCGGCGATCAATCCCGACAATGTCTACGGCGAAATGGCCCAGGCATTTTTACCGAACGCGATGCCCGGGCTGCTCGGCCTGTTTATGGCCGCCATGCTCGCGGGCGTGATGAGTTCGTGCGATTGTTTCATGATCTCTGCCGCCGCGCTGTTCACGCAAAACATCTATCGCCCGCTTAGCCGGGGGAAGAGCGAAGCGCACTACCTCTGGGTAGGCCGCGTCGTATCGATTCTCGTCGTGGTTGGCGGCATTGCGTTTGCCATGTGGGTACCAAGCGTTATTGACGCACTCGAGATATGGTTCAAGATCGCGCCTATGATGGGCATCGCGTTTTGGGTGGCGCTTGTGTGGCGTCGTATGTCCGTTGCCGGCGCATGGGCCAGCACGCTCACGGGATTTGCCGTATGGTTTCTCATGACCTCGAAATCATTCATTACTCTGGTTGAGGGGCTGCCCTTCGCGGAGCCCTTGCGCCTCATCTGGGTGGAGAAAGGTGTCGCGGGCATTTACGAACCCTGGCAAATTCTTTCGTACATTGCCGCGGCGCTTGTCGCGGGTGTTGTTGTAAGTCTTCTCACCAAGCCTGTGGACAAGGCAAAGCTCGATTTGTTTTACACGCTCATGCGCACGCCCATTATGAAGGGCGAAGTCATCGAGAAGCCCTGCACAATTCCCGTCGGCGTTACGCCGCCGCATCGCAGGATGCTGGTGTCATCGCACGGCTTCGAGATTCCAGCGCTTTCGCGCACATCGGTTGTCGGATTTGTCGGTGGTTGGGTACTGTCGGCCCTGCTGGTGGCGGGGTTCATCGCAATCTTTCGCTAGTCATCGCGGGCTTGCAAATTTCGGCTGTAGATTTCAGAATTCAGTGCTCCTGATTTCCCGATTCAATTACGCGATGAAAAAACCGTCGCGCGGAGGTGTTTCAGATGCCCTGGAATGATGATCCCTGGAAAGGCGTATTCGCCGCGACCTTGTGCGCGTTTAACGCCGATGAATCCATCGACGAAGAAGGGTTGCGCGACTACATCGCGGAGATCGCCTCTGTCGACGGCATCAAAGGCGTAACGTGCAACGGGCACACCGGCGAGATCATGTCGCTTCGCCCGAACGAGCGCGCGCGTGTCACGCAGATTGTTTCCGAAACAGTGCGCGAATCCTTCCCGGACGTGAAAGTCATTACTGGTGTTTCCGCTGAAGGCAGTCTCGAAGCGATTGATCATGCACTCGCCGCAAAAGAGGCAGGGGCCGACGCCATTCTTCTGATGCCGCCGCACCACTGGATCCGGTTTGGCCGCACGCCCACGACAGCCATCGGTTTCATGCAGGACGTCGCCGAGGGCGCGGGCATGCCCATCGTCATACACCAGTACCCCGCGTGGACCAAGGCGGGATACACCCTCGCGGAAATGTTGGAGATGGTGAAGCTTCCGCAGGTGGTCACGATTAAAATGGGTACGCGCGATATGGCCCGCTGGTTGTATGACTACGAAAAACTGAAGGCCGCAGCGCCGCACGTTTCGATTGTGACGTGTCACGATGAGTTTCTGCTGCCCACGCTACTTGAAGGAGCGGACGGCGCATTGATCGGCTTCGCCGGATTCGCGCCGGAATTGATGGTCGAAGTCGTGCACGCCGCGCTCGACGGCGATCTCGTGCGCGCAAAAGCCGCGCAACAGACTGTCGCGCCGCTCGCGCGCATCATCTACAACTTCGGCGAGCCAGGATGCGGCGCGCATCAGCGCATGAAAGTCGCGCGCTGGCTGATGGGCCGATTCCCCAGCCCGCACTTCAGGCGGCCCGTGCGCCCCTTGTCGCAGGAGCAGATCGATCAAATCCAGCGCGACCTCGAAGCGATCGGCTTCGAGTGCCCGCGCGCATCGTCCGCTCCCGCGCGAAACTAGGCGCACGGTTCGGCATGGGCAAGGGAACCGTCTACGCCGCGGAATCGCGTTGGCTGGAGGACGAACGCACCGGCGCGCGCATTCGTCAGATCACGACGCATGCGTCGTTGCATCACCATCCCTTCTACTACATCCCCGCGTACGATGATTCCATGCATCGCCTCTACTTTGTCTCGCACCGTACCGGGGTGCCGCAGGTCTTTTGCGAAGATCGCGCAACCGGTGCACTCGTGCAACTCACCGATCGCACCGATCTGAACGAGTGGTCGATTCATCCGTCGCACGATGGCCGCTATGTCTACTTTACTGCCGGTGCAAGCGCATGGCGCGTGAACACGGAAACTTACGCGCAGGATTGCCTCTTCGACTTCGGCAGCGTGCCGATGAAAGAACAGGGCATGGTCGGCGCGGCCATGGGCACCACCACGCTCAGCCGCGACGATGCCTGGTGGGCCATTCCGGTGAAAGTGGGGAAAGTTTCCCGCTTTTATGTCATCGATACGCGCACCGGCGATGCCAATGCGATCCTTGAGCGCGAGACCATTGGCCATCCCGAGTTTCACCCCGATAACCCAAACGTTCTTCGATACGCCGGCCCATACAATCACCGAATCTGGGTGATCAATCGCGATGGGTCAAACAACCGCCTCGTCTACACGCGCGATGTCGCACGGAAAGAGTGGATAGTCCACGAGACGTGGCGGCCCGGCACGATGGAAATCCTCACCACCAACTGGCCGCACGGGGTGATGGGGATTGATACGGTCACTGGCGCTACGCGCTGGTGTGCGCGGTTTAATGCGTGGCACCCGATGCTTTCACGGGACGGCGCGTGGATGATCTCGGATACGAAGAACCCGGATATCGGCCTGCAGCTGTTCAATCCCAACGACGAATCCGTCCCGCGCCGAACACTCTGCTTTCCGCAGGCATCGAACGCGGGAGACCATTGGAACCTGGGCTACTGTCCATACGACGACGGTCCCGTTGATGTCTACGCACCCCAACACACCCACCCGCATCCAAATTTCTCGCCGGATCGAAAATGGGTCCTGTATACCTCCGACGTGACAGGCCAGAGCCAGATTTACGAAGTTGCCACAGGACTATAAGCCGCGCGGAGGGCGATCGTCCTCGACCGCTTGTTTCGCACCATGTATACTTGCGGGTGTAGGTGCACTGCAATGTCTTTTCACAAAGAACTACAATCCTGGCCCGCTGAACGGGTCCGTTCCCTGATCGACGCCGCAACGCCAGGCGACGTTGAGCGCGCGATCGCGCGCGGCGAACGCACGCCGCAGGACCTCTGCGCGCTGCTGTCGCCGCATGCCGCGACACAGCTTGAAACCATCGCGCGCGAAGCGCAGCGGCTTACGCGCTGGCAGTTTGGCCGCACCATCAGCATGTACGTGCCGCTCTACCTCTCGAACGTTTGCGGGGCGGACTGCACTTACTGCGGTTACGCCGTGCGCTCCGGCAATAAGGAAAAGCGCCGCACCCTGACGCCGGAGGAGACCCGCGCGGAATGCGCCGCGCTCGCCGGGCAAGGGTTTCAAAGCGTGCTGCTGCTCACCGGCGAGGCGCGACGCGCGGTGCCGCCCTCGTACATCGCGGAAGCAGTGGCGATCGCGCACGAGTATTTTCCGTCGGTGGCCGTCGAGGTGTATTCGCTTGATCAACCAGACTATGAAGACTTCGTGGCCCGAGGTCTTGATGGCGTGACCATTTACATGGAGACGTACGATCCGGCGACGTACGCGCAGGTGCACCTTATCGGCGAGAAGAGCGACTACGCGTATCGCCTCGGGGCGATAGAGCGCGCCGGACTCGCGGGGGTGCGCCGCCTGAGCGTGGGCGCATTGCTCGGCTTGTTCGATTGGCGCGTGGACGCATTCTGGGCTGCGCTGCATGCGCGCCATGTGCAGAAAGTGTGTTGGCAAAGCGCGGTGTCGGTGTCGTTTCCGCGGCTGCAACATGTGCCGGAACGTTTCCATATCCCCGCGCTTGTAAGCGACAAAGAGTTCGTTCAAACCATACTTGCGCTACGACTATTTTTAGCGGAAGTTGGCTTCAACCTGTCGACGCGCGAGCGGCCCGCCTTCCGCGACAAGCTCATCCCGCTCGGCGTCACCACGATGAGCGCGGGGTCCTCCACGCGCCCCGGCGGCTACACGCTCTACGGCGAGGAAACGCTCGAACAATTCGAGATCGAAGATCACCGGCCGGTCAATGAGGTTGCCGAGGCCATTCGACGCGCCGGCTATGAGCCGGTGTGGAAAGATTTCGATCACGCATTCAATGTGAGGCGCGACACCGAATAACGTTGTCGCGCAGTTGATTGCCTGAGCGCTTAACCCTTCAACGCGGCCTCGATATGCTTGGCCACTTCCGCACCGAGCACTTTTGATCCATCCTTGGTAAAGTGCACGTTTTTTGGCATCTGAATCTCCGCGAGTTTGGGCAACGCAAACGAGCAGAGATCGTTCACCGCGATGTCGTGACGTTTCATGATCTCAAGCGCTGCCGCGTTATAGCGCTCGATGTCCGCGACTTCGCGCAAGGGACCATCGGGTTTCTCGGGGAAGGGCGTGGTTGTCGCAAAGATCAGTTTCGCGCCCGTTTTCTTCAGCCGAAGGACGATTGCCTCCATATTCTCTTTGTACTTCTCCAATGGAATCTGGATGTGCCCGAGCTCTTTCTCAGGAACGTTCTTACCTGCTGCGTCCACGTACTTCAGATCATGCAGGCCGTGATTGAAATGAATCACATCCCATTTCGTATCTCCCAGCCATTCTTCGAGCTTGGCGAGGCCGTTGCCGGTATGCGCGGCATTGCCAGGGTTGTGTACGACGTTGGCCTTGTCTTTCAGCAGGGCCACGACCGGTTCCATATACCCGATAGAGATGGAATCGCCGATGATGAGCACGTTGGGCAGGTTCGGATTCAGAGTCGCCGTCGGTGGAGGCGAATCAGCGGAAAGTGCGATAGCTGTTGAAACGAAAGCGGCAAGTAAAAATTTCATGAGTGACTCCGTCGTTGCGTTTGTTCGCATTGTATTCAAAGAGAGAATTCTTCGCGACTTTACCCGCGTTCTGCAGCATATTTTTCAACACGCCGCGAAAATGTCATGGTAAAATTCAGCCGCGGTGGACGCGTTTAATGCGTCGATTTTAATGAAGGAAAACCTCCCATGACATACGACAGCAGCACCTCTCCGGCTGCAGCCGGCCCCGTCGTGTTGCGCCAGGCAAATGACGGAATCAGCGGCCTGCTTCAGGAGTGGCAACTCCTGGGGCGCGTGCGATCCAGCTTCATCGAACAGATGAAAGCATATCCGCATTGCCCGGTCGACATTTCATACAACGTGTACAGCAACGAAGCGCAGCACTTCGCAAACGACTTTGCAAAGGCCTTGTCCGATGCGCGATGGAATGTCACCTTAAGCAGCGCGTTGAAGACCTCCGTGGGCGTCAAGATTGTCACGAAGTCCAGCGCGCTGCACGTGGAAGAAATCAGCGCCATTGTGAAATGGTTCCGCAACGCAGGCATTAGCGCCAAGGTCCGTGTCCGCGCGGAACTCGAGACGGAAGCGATTCAAATTGAGATTGGATCGATGGCGCAGATCGCGCGCGGCCTGTAGCGCGCGCGAAGCGACAAGCCGTATCAACGTGACGCTTCGCCGGCTGCGCGGTCCATCCGCGTCGCCCAATCCTTTAGAAAAGCCTTGCGCCAAACGTTGACCGTTTTTGCGCCGGGATACTTTCCCTCGGCCAGGGTCGCGTCGGGTGAATCTGTCCAATAGTGCGGGCCGTGGTCCGTCTTTACGAAGCTACCGCCCCAGTGCGGCGCGGTGGGTTTATCCGGATCGCCGTGCAGGAGATAGAGCACCGAGGGCGAGTCACCCATTTTGATCGCGGGCAGTTTCGTGACCAGAAAGTCGCCCAATGCCCCGTGGCCTTTCACATGGGTGTCGAGAAACGTCTTGTTTCCCCATTCGCCGCCTTGTTCACCGCCAACGTACATGCCGCGAAACGTGGTGTCGGATTCGATCCACCACAAGTCTTGATGCGCGTTGAACAGATAGTTGCGCGCGGCGCGATCGTTCGACGTGTTCCACGAGCCGATAGAATAGACGCGCAGCTTGTTCTTGATGGCGGGGGCGTCGTGGACCGCCTGCGCGATATCGGTGATCGATCCCCATACGAGCACATAGAGCGGACGCGAATCGTCGGAGTTCGCGCGTTCGACGAGCCAGCGCGATCCCTCAGTAGCCTCGCCAAACCCATCCGCGGGTGAGGGATCAATCGCGCCCTGCTTTACGACTGCGTGCAGGGCTTCCGGTTTTGGATAGGTTGATGATGCCTGCGCCAGATTCGCGTAGTCTTGTGCATATGCATCGATCGCTTCGTGAATGTGTACTGCGCGTCCCTGCTTCGGTGGCGAGGATATGAGACCTTCCACATCAAACAAGTCCGCATAGATCAGGAAATGCACCATCGACTGCTGGTCGTCCGGGTCCGAACCGCCGATATCGGTGGAAACGATAACGCGAAAACGCTCGCCGTTTACCGCGCCGCGCTTGTCTTCGGCCTCGTCCGCTTTCGCATTGGTGAAACAAAGAAACGCCGTGAACAACACAGGGAGAGCGCGTTGCAAGCGCGTGGCAAAAAGTGTACGCGATATCACTGACAAATTCCTTTCCGTGACCGCAAATTTCGACGCCAAGCGCCCTATCTTACGCTTTTCTACGGGCAATCGGGATGGCTTGGATTTTTCATACCCACATGCAATAAAGCCATTAACCGAAGGAGACACAGGGTTTTTGAAGTCTCCGTAAGCAATTTCTGATTACCCGGCGTGCGTGCTCGTCAGGTCGCGCTAAGGCAGCACTTCTCGCCACTAGTCTGCGCGGCGTAGTGCGCCGTTCACGGAATGGAAGCTTGGAGAATAATCAGTCAAGCGGGATCCCCGAAAGCAGCGATCGTGTCCGCATGTCGCTGAATGAACGGCGACGGGAGAGTTGGGCTGGTTGGCGTTGATTGTTGATATATTGCTCAGATTTCACGATTTGACCCAGCACCTTGACGAATTGCTGGACCTGTGTATAGGCTGTGAATGTCATCGCGAATTGGTTGTCGCGAGCGTCGTGTTTTGTGTCATGGTGCAACGATTCTGCTAGAGAAAGCCGGGAGTTTTGAAATGTCGTCTCAACTTGTCGATGGACTCGTGAAAGAGCTGGAAGCAAGCAAAGAGTTCTTTGACCGCGCGACGCGCGCGCTGGTGGAAGAGGACTCCACTTTTCAGCCGGAAGAGGGGATGATGTCCGTGTCGCAGCAGGTTGCGCATGTTGCGATGACCTTGGATTGGTTTGTCGAAGGTGTAACGCGTCCGGAGGGATTCGATCTTGATTTTGACAAGCACGCCGCGGCGATCGCGAAAGTCAATTCGCTGAAGGCTGCGCGAGAATGGTTGGACAAGTCACACAAGGGAATGGTGGCAGCAATTTCGAAGATGAGCGAGGCAGAGCTGTACTCGCCGTTGCCCGAAGAGCCGGTCATGGGCGGCGCGCCACGCATCGCCATTGTTGGTGCCGTGAACGATCACAATGCGCACCATCGCGGAGCGTTATCGGTGTATACGCGGCTGTTGGGTAAAAATCCGCCGATGCCATATATGGAAATGTAAAAGGATTAATTCAAGCAATCGAAACGCCCGCCAGCACGTCGTTGAGCAAGCGCTGGCGGGCGCGCTTTTTCTAGTCTAATTCGAGACGTTTGAAATTGAACCGGGCTATTCGGTCGCTTTGGAATCGATCGGTTTGTTTACGAGGACGTTGTCCTTGACGATTGCGGGTTTCCCGCTGTCCGCCGCGTCGTTATATTTTACGATGGTGTTCTCAAACACGTTGCCGGTGACGATGCTCTTCCCCGCTTCTACTTTCACTAGCATTTGCTCGTCGGGATTTGCGGTGAACGCATGATTGCCGGAGATGATTGCGCCGTAACCGCGCGCGTCAATGGCGACAGCGCACTTGCCGCCCTTGTCAACCGTCACGATGTTTCCCTGAATGACGTGACGCTGCGAATCTGCCCAGGAACGGAATCCGATATCGAGATCGCCGCCTTCGCGGACATGCACGATGTTATTCGACATAATGATGTTGTCGCCGCGATCCGATCCGAAGGCGACATGAGTCTTGCCGGTGATGTCCGCGTAGTTGCCTCGAATTTCACCCGGCCCCGTGAGGATTTCTACAGCGTCGGAGAACGC
>CALEZK010000388.1 GCA_937928585.1 uncultured bacterium
CGACAGAGATCGTTGTGATTCATGACGCGGCGCGGCCGTTCGTGCCTGTAACGGCCATCGAGGCTTCGATTGCTGCCGCGGTGGAGTTCGGCGCGGCGACTGTGGCGATCCCGGCAATCGATACGGTGCTTGTGGAAGATGGGAAGGGGTTCCTGCTGAACACCCCCGAGCGCAAGACGCTGTGGTCTTGCCAGACGCCGCAGACCTTTCGCGTGGAATTGATTCGCGCCGCGCACGCTGCCGCCAAGGCTGGCGGGTTCTCGGCGACCGATGATGCAACGCTTGTTCAACTTTTTGGGGGACGAGTAAAACTGGTGAACGGTTCACCGCTGAATATGAAAATTACGACGCCTGACGACATGAAACTGGCGCTGGCGATAGTAAAGGGAGAGATGGCTTGATTCGTGTAGGAATTGGATACGATCTTCATCGGCTCGTTGAGGGAAGACCACTGAAACTCGGTGGCGTTAAGGTGCCGTTTGAATTTGGATTGGAGGGGCACTCGGATGCGGACGCGCTTGCACATGCGATCACCGATGCGCTATTGGGGGCAGCGGCGCTTGGGAATATCGGCCAACATTTTCCGGACACCGACACCGCGTACAAGAACGCGGACAGCATGGTTTTGCTCAAGGCAGTTGACGATATGCTGACTGCCAAGGGCTGGCGAATCGTGAACATCGATTCAAACGTCATTGCGCAGCGCCCCAAACTTAATCCCTTTATCGATGCGATTCGAGAGAACATCGCCAAGGTTCTGGGACTCGCTATCGATGCAGTATCGGTCAAAGCCAAGACGAACGAGAATGTCGGGCCGGAAGGGCGCGGCGAGGCTATTGCTACAAATGCCGTAGTGCTTATTGAGCGGGTTTGAAATGGTTCTTGGTGCACGGAACGGATCTTTGTTGCGCGCATGAAGGCCCGCCTGGATACAATCGTCGCACGTCAGGGAGGCGTGACGCGCACGTTGGCCCAGGGGTTAATTCGCGCTGGAAAAGTACAATCGAAGACCGGGGAGGTCCTGGACAAGCCGGCGCTGTTATTGGATGAAGACGAAACCCTCCTGATAGAAAATGACACTGCATATGTCAGCCGCGGAGGAGACAAGCTTGCGGCAGCGCTAGCTGCCTTCTCCAGCGACGTCAAGGGTAAGGTAGCCATTGACGTGGGTGCATCGACAGGCGGCTTCACCGACTGCCTGCTGCAACATGGCGCGGCGCGTGTGTATGCGGTGGATGTGGGGTATGGAC
>CALEZK010000389.1 GCA_937928585.1 uncultured bacterium
TGTTGTGCACGATCTCGTGCCGGACGTAAACCGGCGCGCCGAACCGCTCGATGGACTGTTCGACGCATTTGATCGCCCGCTCAACGCCCGCACAAAACCCACGCGGCTTGGCCAGGATTATTTTCATGGAACCTCCGATACTTCCGCAAAAGAATAGAATACGCCCCTATCGGCAGGAACACAAGAAAGGGCCGCAAAAAGTCCCGAATCCGGTCGCCGCTACTCCACCGTTACCGTGGCGCCAATCGGGCAAAGGCGAAACAAAGCCGCCGCGTGATCCGGCTTCAGCCGCACGCAGCCAAGACCCGTCGACTTGCCGATGTCCTCGGGTTTGTCCGTCGGGTGTATCCCAAAACTCGTCGGCTCACCATCACGCGAAAATCCCATCCAACTCGCGCCCAGCGGGTTCCTCGGATCGCCATGCGGCACCAACTCGCCGTCGTTGTTCCAGTCTGGATTCTGTATCTTGTTATGAATCGTAAATAGTCCGCTCGGCGTTGCATTGTTCGCGCCAAGCGATATCGGGTACTGCGTAAACGGCTTCCCGTTGCGATACACCGTTAAGAGATACGATTCCTTTTGAACGTGCAGGTGAATTCCCTCCGCCAGATACGGCGCATCCTCACGCGCGGCAGCCGCCGCGTCCGCTTCGATCAGTGGCGCAACCGCCCGCACCAACTCTGCGATATGATCCCGCGAAGCCCCCGCCTTGGACGCAACCGGCGCAGATTTTTCCTCCGCGCGTGCCTGCTTCAACATTGAAAGCGCCGCGCGCAACGTGCCGGATTCATTCGTGGCTGCGGCTGTTTCTGCAACGTCGCCATCGGTCTCGCGAACGCTTTGCATCGCGGTGGCCGACAATCTTGCATCCGCACCGTCATCCGCGCGCGATACACGTTGGGGCGTATCGTTCTTTCGCGGCACGGCCATCATGCCGCTTGAACCGCCCTCGCCACGGCCGATTCGCTTCGCTCCGCGGTCCTGCTCATCTTCGCGCGCAGGCTCTTTCAAACCGGACTTCGCGCCCGACAATGTATTGCCGCCCGAATGTTTGACGCCCAGTTCGCTGCCGCTCATCGATTTGGGCCACAGAAAAATCGTCATGAGCACCATCGCCGCGGCAAGCGCTCCCGCAATCCAATGTCGCGAGTTCTGGCGCAGCCAGCTTTGCCCAACTGCACTTCTGGATTCACCAAGCGCGCGGCGCGGGGGAGAAGAACTGCGCACCGAATAGGCGCTCGTCTGGCGAAAACGCAGTTTGACGCCCATGGAATAATCACCATTTCCGAGATCGCGCACCCGCGAAATGCGGCCACGCGTGACGATGGGACTCGAGCCTTTCGCGCCATCGCGCGGTTCAATCTCAAGTTCGATGATCTTGCCGACAGCCGCCGGCTGACGTGTGACAAGTTGCAAGCCATCACGGGACATGTCCAACACGATGCCTTCTTGAAGCAACGTTGAACCATCAACCGTTACAAACACGGCTCGTCGTGCCGTCTGATTACGCACGGCACTGCGCCGCTCTTTTTCATGCGCCATGGCAAAGCCCACGTTGCGCGCGACGATCCCAAGCCGAAACGCGCAACCTCGTTCACATGCAGCCCATGATTCCACCACTGCAACCTTGTGGCTGGAATCGCACCAGCGGATGTGAGGATCCGCCGTCCGCACCCACGTGCGGGTAAAGGGAGTGTACCACACGCCCGCCTGACCTGATGCATCTTTAGCATCCTCAAGGGGATAGGAGTGGAGTGGAGATTCTCGGGATAAAATCCGCTGGGCTCCGAAAATTGTCGCAACTGATTGATGTACAATAACTTGCAATACTATTCCCGAAAAAGTAAAATGCCCCCCATGACGGGCGGAAGGTGGATACGGCTGGGCGCGGCCTGCGCCATGGCATTCGTGCTGTCGCTACCAGCGGCCGCCCAGGGCTATTTGCCGCTCACCGTCGAAATCGGCAATGACCGCCCCCTTTTCGTGTTTCAGGCCCCGCGTACCCAGGGCGAAGAGCCCGGCGCTTACATTCAACGGTTGGGTGAAGCGTGGGCGGCGCTACCCGAGTCCCTGAAACCGTTCAGCGCGTTTCGCATCGATGCCGAAGCCCCGGACGCCGCAGCCCGCCACGCCCGATATCAGGGCCTCCTCGCCGGCGTGCAGTCTCTCGATATTCCCGTGGTTATCGTCGTAGGAACTTCCGATCCACGCACGCTTCAACCCATCGATTCCATCGAGCGATTGCTGTTCGACTATCCCTGCGTGAAAGGACTTTGGATCGCCGATCTTCGATTCAACGATTACTACGCCTTCGGCGGCGGCGACGCCTTCGGCACGCCCCCGCATGTGCAGTGGTTGATCGCGGTAATCGAATCCGCGGCAAAGAATGGCCGTTTTACACTATTGCGTCTCGGCGCGCATGCCTGGCCGCATGCAATCGCAAACGCATGGAGCCGTCCCCTGTTCGATACCCTGAAATCTGCCTCCAGCTACGTCTTTCCAATCGCCGGAATGGAAGGCGATGACACCATCGCGCAGCAAAGCCTCACAATGGGACTGTGGCTTCAAGGAGCCGCCGCAAATTGGGGGATCGAAGCATCGCCACGGTGGTTCCACGCTGCCCACTTCGTCGAGCCTGGCGTATTCGGCGTGCCACCTAAAGATACGCCCATGCCCGCGCACTTCTATCGCGCAATGATCCTCAACGGCGCGATGGCCGGCGCAACGGTCTACGCGTTCGACGAACCCCGCGACCTCTGGGCGGGCGACCGCGCAGCCGCATGGGAAAAATCGATTCTTCCAACGCTGCGCGAAGTTGTTGAGCTTGGCCTCATACCTCGTAAAGAGTTCGTCGCAAAGAAAGCGCTCGTCGCGCTACAACTCGCCCCCGCGAACACGCCGCAGGACATGCGCGTGAATCTGCGCGACATCGACGGCGTTTACGACGAAGGCCTGATGATACGCGGTGCATACGGGATTGATCGTGCCGGTCAAGTGCCCGAATTGGTGCCGAACACCGGCGCGCATTACTGGGTGCCGATCCTGTCTCCATTCGCGGGTGTCGACGGGTTTGCCCGCGTAGTACAACCCGGCACCTTGAACACCCCAAGCGAATGGACCCAACTGCTCGATCAATATCTCGTGCCCGATGGCAGCGGCCCAGCCTTCGTTTCACAGGTTGGCAGAAGTGCTTTCGTTCTGCATACGCGCGAAAACCTGTACGAAGAACAAACCTTCCGTATACCCGCCGTCCCCGCGCCCGTTCGCGGTATTACCGCGACCCGACAGGAAGCAACAGTCACCGTAACATGGCCGCCCCGCGAAGGCGATCTCACGTTTCGCGTGTACAAACGCGCCCATCCGGATGGCGCATACCAACTCGTCGCGGACCAATTGGAGCAACGCTCCTGGGTAGACACAAACGCCGACCCCGCGATGTCGTTTGCGTATTCGGTCACAGCGCTCACAAACGAACGCGCACCCTTTGAAGGCACCGTGAATTACGGTGACGCAATCGCGCTCAGCATGGTGCATAGTCGAATTGCGGAAGAGGCCGTAATCACGCCACTCGTTTCAACAGCGGAAAGCATGCCGATAAATCCACTGGACCAGCGCCCCAAATCGCAGGAATGGTGGCCGAATCTGCAAAACGTCGCCGAGGAATTCAAACCGGCAGCCGCCGAAATTACCGCGCAAATCGAAAAATGGGATGCCGCCTTCGCAACCGAGGATCTCCCTGCGATCACCGGCATATACGCCACAAGCTACCAGGACTCGCAAGGCTGGGGAAGCGACTACGTGAGACGCGCGTATCAATGGTTCTTCGAGCGCTACAACCACGGAAACATGGCGCGCCAAGTCCGAGAATGGGATTTCTCCAACCTCGCGACCACGGGTCAAGTGCGGTTACTCCTATATTGCCGTTTCGCGGGCACTGCAATCAGCGATCCATCAGGACGCACAGCCTCCGCGCGTGCGCGCTTTCCACTATCGGAATCAGGCGAAGTCTGGTTGACCTGGCTGAAGATCGACAACGTATGGCGCATCGAACACAGCGAACCCGCAACACCGAATCTGCGCGAGATTCTTGTGTTCTCCGCAGGACCCTACGATGGCTTCGCCCCGGGGACGGACACGCCACCCGCCGCCCCCGCACCCTAACGAAAACTCGACAGCGAGGTTTGCGCGGGTTAGGATTGCCGTATGCGACGCACAGGGGTGCGCGTCGCGAAGGAGTCTCGCGTGAAAAAACTGTTCGGACTGCTTTTGCTTGTCGTGCTCGCGCTCGGCGCCGTCGTGCTCGTGCGTACCATGATGTTCTCGTCGATTCAGCTAGCCGCGACGCCCGTCACCGATATCGATATCGACGCAAACACCGCCGCGGAGCGATTGGGCAAAGCCATTCAATTCAAAACCATTTCGTTTGGCGTGCAGGCCCCCCTCAGCAAAGGCGACTTTGAAGCATTTCACCGCTACCTCGAAGAGACCTACCCGAAAACGCACGCCACCTTGCAGCGCGAACTCGTCAGCGGATTTTCGTTGCTATACACCTGGCAAGGCAGCGATCCCGCGCTCAAGCCTCTTGTCATCATGGGCCATTTCGATGTCGTGCCCGTTCCCCCAGGC
>CALEZK010000390.1 GCA_937928585.1 uncultured bacterium
AAATGGCTCGATTCACAGAACGCCCTGCACCGAGCGGCCACCGCCGCCCTGGCCGAAGCCACCAAGCCCGACCAGCAAAAAGGAAACCCGCACGCGATCCTCGACGCCTACATCCGCATCTCCCAACGATTCCGCAGCGTAGCCACCAAACTAGAAGAAACCTTCGAACCCCGCGAACAAACCAGAGAGCCGACGTTTGGACTACAGTTTTAACTAAGCGAGATTGCTCGCGGTCTCAAAGCCAACCACCGCCACAAATATAAAATGCATAGGTATACACACAACCCACGAACCCTATTGCGGCCTTTTGCGTATTTTTTCGGCCATATGGAGCCCAGGCAGCGTTTCTCCGCAATGGAGGTTTGGTGTTGATTGCGCAGCGCTTGGTAACGGCTAGTAGATTCCTCCGCAGTAGTGTTCGGGATGACTCGGATTGGGAGTTCGTTTGCGCGGTGTGGAGTGGATGAAATCGGATACGGAAACTTCCTTCGCCTTCGGCTTCGGAGAGGGGAAGATCGATAACGAGTTACGATTACGATGATGATTACGCTTTAAGCTGAGATCGCGAGGGTGCGGGGACGAGGATTGTCTGTTAGACTGCTGTTTGGGTTGCGTTGCGGGTTAATTAGGCGAAGGGGGTGCTCGGATGTTTTGTCGAATTCTTTTTGCTCTCGGGATTGCGGCTTTGTTGCCGGTGTTTGCTGCGGATCCGTTGCCCAGTCTTGAGAGTGGGACCTATGCGCAGGAAATGAGCCGTCAGTTTGATTCGGGTGACGGTTTGCCGGATGACGATGTTCGCGGGATCGCGCTTACCTCCGAGAATGTGGTCTACGCTGCAACTGCCAAGGGTCTCGCGAAATTCGACGCGCAAAGTAACACGTGGTTACCGGTGACCGGACTGGAGTCCACTGCGCTGGTGACCGTTGTTTATCATGGTCCGAATGCGCTGGCGGCGACGGCGGATTCCGTGTACTTCGTTACCGGCGCGACGGCGGAGAAACTACTCTCGCTTCCCGCTGGCGGCGGCAGCATTACCTGTCTATTGTCCGGACCAGAAGATCGCACCGGCATGATCGGCACCACGACGGGACTTCTTGGATTTGACGGATCGAAACTCGAATCGATACCAGAGGTAGACGCCTTACTTGCCGGTGCACCGAAAGTAAACGGCATCGCATTCAATGGCAATGCTGACATCGCAATCGCCGCGGACGCTGGCTTGCTTCTCTTCAACAAGGAGAAAAAGTCGTGGAGCGCGCAGACGCCGGACGATGGTCGCCGGCGCTGGGCCTTGGCGAATGTTCGCGGCGTTGGATTTCTTGCTAACGGCACCCTCTGGTTTGCATGTCCGCAGGGGATTGGGAATAAGACAGGGGAGAAGTGGAATCTCTACAGCGCGGCGGATGGATTGCCGTACGACGAATTTTCCTGCGCCGCGCCGCGCGCGTTGGATGCCGCGTGGTTTGGAACGAATATCGGCGCCATCGCATACGACACCTCCCACTGGAGCTACCGTCAGGGCAAGCGCTGGCTGCCGGGCGACGAAGTGCGCGCAATCGCGGTTGATGGTTCGGGTAACGCGTGGTTCGCAACCGACAAGGGCGTGGGCGTCATTGATCGCGTGCCCATGACCTTGAAAGAAAAGGCGAAACGGTTTGAAGATCAGATTGATAAATTTCACCGCCGCACGCCGTATGAATACGTCCTCGCCGTGAGCCTGGACAAGAAGGGCGATCTCGAAGGCGGATTCAAACAGCATGACAGTGACAA
>CALEZK010000391.1 GCA_937928585.1 uncultured bacterium
CTTACCTGGAAACGCGGCTCGCGGAGGCGGAGATAAGCGCGCGCGTGCTCGGCAGGCCCAAGCATCTCTACAGCATTTACCGCAAGATGATTCAGCAGAACAAGGGCTTCGACGAAGTCATGGACATTCTCGCGGTGCGCATCGTCACACAGACCGTTTCGGGATGTTACAACGCGCTGGGAGTTGTGCATCATTTGTGGCCGCCGGTGCCGGGACGTTTCAAAGATTACATCGCCATGCCAAAGGCGAACATGTACCAATCAATGCATACGATCGTGATGCGCGAGAACGGCATGCCGCTCGAGATCCAAATTCGGACGGAAGCAATGGACCGCGTTGCGCGCGATGGGATCGCGGCGCACTGGGTTTACAAGGAAGGCGGAACAGATCCAAAGCTCGACGGGCAATTGAAGTGGCTGCGTCAGATGTACGACTGGCTGCAGGACACGCATGGCCCCGACGATCTGCTTGATTCCATTCGGCGAGACGTGGGACGACCGGACATTTACGTCTTCACGCCGAAGGGCGAAGTGAAAGAACTTCCGGAGGGCGCGACGCCCCTAGATTTCGCATACTACGTTCACTCCGACATCGGACACCACTGCATTGGCTCGCGTGTAAACGGCAAACTCGTGCCACTGCGATACAACTTGCAGACGGGAGATGTCGTCGAGATTCTTACTTCCCGTTCGCAAACGCCACACCTTGATTGGCTTGATGTGGTTGTAACGGGCAAGGCCAGGACACGAATCCGCCAGAAACTGCGCGAGTTGGGCGATCTTGAGCCACTTGAAGGTCAGTTGCGCAAGGACCAGGTGCGCCTGCTTCCGGAAGTGAAGACGAAAATTCGGCACGTCGACGACGCGACGCGCGAGAAGCTTATTCGCGTTGATGGCAACAAGGGCATTCAGGTTCAGTTTGCGAAGTGCTGCGTGCCCATGCCGGGCCATGCGATTATCGGCTACGCCACCAAGATGCCTGGGATCACGATTCACCGCGCCGACTGTCCGAATTTTGCAAAGACTACGCGCGATCCCGCTCGAATTATTGAAGCTTCATGGGATGGCGAGGACCACATTGAGATTGGCATGCGTGTTACCACGGGCCAGCGGCCGAACATGCTGGCGGACATAACGAACGCGATCCGGCCCATGAATATCAGCATCACGCGTGCGCAGTTTCACCCGGGCGACAACGGGAAGAGTCTGTTTGAGTTCGTCTTTGAAGCGCCTGACCGCGACAGTGTCGCGCGGGTCGCCGCGACGCTTCGACAGGTTCCGGGTGTTGCGGAAGTTCAAAGTGTGCCGACTTCTTCCTTCCCGCTCGCGAAGACCTCATGAACCGCCATTTTGTGATAACGTCGGAGTCCGCGCCGTTTCGCATAAATACCGTATTTCAGCCAGACGGCGATCAGCCGCGCGCGATTGCGGAACTATTGCGAGGGCTGGATGAAGGGCTTCGACACCAGGTTCTGCTTGGCGTTACAGGCTCCGGCAAGACGTTTACGATCGCGAACGTCATTGCAACTTCCAATCGGCCCGCGTTGGTCATTGCGCCCAACAAGATCCTGGCGGCGCAGCTATACAGCGAATTCAAACAACTTTTCCCCGAGAATGCCGTCGAGTATTTCGTTAGTTACTATGACTACTACATGCCGGAAGCGTATGTGCCGTCCACTGACACCTATATAGAAAAAGAGTCGTCGATTAACGACGAAATTGACAAAATGCGCCACGCCGCGACGCGCGCGTTAATGACGCGACGCGACGTGATTATCGTGGCGAGCGTGTCGTGTATCTACGGCATTGGCTCTCCGGAGACGTACGGCGCGCTTCGCGTCGAGGTTGAGCCCGGCATGACGCTGTCTCGCGAGGACCTCATTGCTGGACTCGTGGCGATGCAATACGCGCGAAACGATACTGATTTTTATCGCGGGACGTTCCGCGTTCGAGGCGATACGGTGGACGTATTCCCGTCTTACGAGGCGGAACTGGCTATCCGTATCGAGTATTTTGGTGACGATATCGAATCTGTCTATGAAATCGATCCGCTGCGGGGCATCGTGAAAAGAAAACTCCGCCGCACGGCAATTTATCCCGGTTCGCACTACGCCACATCCGCGGACACAATGCAGCGCGCGATAAAAGGCATCGAATTTGAGTTGTCGGAGCGCCTCAAGGAATTACAGGAGGAAAAGAAGCTGCTCGAAGAGCAGCGGCTCGCGCAGCGCACACGTTTCGATCTCGAAATGCTCAGCGAGGTGGGCTTTTGCAGCGGCATCGAGAACTATTCACGCCATCTCGACGGGCGCATGCCCGGCGAGCCGCCGTACACGCTTCTGAATTACTTTCCCGAGGACTATCTGCTAGTTATCGACGAGAGCCATATTACTATCCCCCAGATCGGCGCCATGTACAAAGGTGACCGGAGCCGAAAGGACAAGCTCGTCGAATACGGGTTTCGCCTGCCGTGCGCGCGCGACAATCGTCCGCTAAAGATTGATGAGTTTGAGTCGCTCGCTGGTCAATGTATATACGTTAGCGCCACACCTTCTGAATTCGAGTTGAAAGCGAGCGGCGGGTTGATAGTCGAGCAGGTGGTCCGGCCAACCGGGTTAATCGACCCGGAGGTGGAAGTGCGCCCGGCAACCAATCAGGTCGACGATTTGCTGGACGAATTGCGTCGCGTTGCGATGCGCGGCGAGCGCGCTTTGGTAACCACGCTCACCAAACGCATGGCAGAGGACCTGACCGATTACCTTCGAGATTTGAATGTGCGCGTGAAGTATATGCACTCGGATGTTGAGACGCTTGAGCGCATCGAACTTATCCGTGGGCTGCGCAGCGGCGAGTATGACGTATTGATTGGCATCAATCTGCTGCGCGAGGGACTTGACCTTCCGGAAGTCACGCTGGTCGCCATTCTGGATGCCGATAAGGAAGGGTATCTGCGGTCGGAAACGAGCCTGATTCAGACCTGCGGCCGCGCGGCACGGAATGTGAATGGCAGGGTCATCATGTATGCCGATAGTGTAACGGGCTCGATGAAACGCGCGCTGGAGGAGATGGGGCGCCGCCGCGAGAAGCAATTTGCGTACAATAAGGCACATGGGATTACGCCACGCACCATTCAGAAAGCCATATCCGAAGTGCTCGGCAGCATTCATGAGCGCGATTACGTGACCGTAGCGAAAGCTGCTGAAGAAAAAGACCTGTACGTGCCGACGCTGAACCTCAAGAAAACGATTCAAGAACTCAAGCGCAAGATGAAGGACGCAGCAGGCAAAATGGAATTCGAGAAGGCCGCAGAGTATCGGGACCGTGTATTGGCGCTAGAGCGCCGTCAAATCGAAGAGGGGTTGTAATGCTCATCCGTGTGCTGATTGATAAATGCGCAGATGCGTTCTCCGGAGTACGATTACGCATATTTTTTGCGCTTTTGTTTGTTGTTTCATTGTCTGCTGCATCGTTTGCGCAAGTAAAAACAACTGACGCGACAACGACAACAGAACAAGAGGAGAAACCGGCGGACGACACCGATGATGCGACCGCTACGCCCGCTACATCCTTGCTGGATCGCCTCCAATCCCTGTCCGTGCGGGAGCGCATCGCGCAACTCATGCTGGTCACGTTGCAGGGCGCGCCAGGGCCAAACTCCGGCGACATTGAGTTCGTAACACGCTATACGCCCGGCGGGGTGGTCATCCCAGAGGTGCTGCGGCCGACGACGGCATGCGATTACATTATCAAGTTGCGGAAGATGCCATTGGAAGCGGCGACCGGCATTCCGATGCTGATAGGCACGAACTTCTATAGCCTCCCGCGCCCTACGCCAGACAATTTTCCGCGCACATTCGTGCCAATGCCTTCGCTTATGGCAGTGGCTGCCGCGAATGATCCTGATGTGACGCAACGACTCAGCACGATGGTTGCCGGGCACATGAAGGCTATGGGCTTCAATTTTCACCTCGGCCCTGGGCTGCACCTAGCGCCAACCCTTCCCGGCGCAAAGGGATCCCTCGACTGCCTGGGAAGCGATCCGAAGTTCGTTGCCGAGAGTGGTTGCACGATTCTCCGAACACTCGAAGAGAACGGAATTCTGGGCGCCCCCACCGGTTTTCCGGGCGGCGGCTTAAATCGTACCGAAGACGGGCCCGCGGTGCTGCTCACGGCGCAAAACGCATTGCACGAAGTCGATTTACTACCTTACAAGCGGGCCATCGAACAGGGCGCGTCGATCATTCATGTGGGCAATGTGCTGGTGCCCATGATAGAACCGGACAATTTTCCTGCCAGCATGTCGGCGCGGGTTATGAAGGATTTGCTTCGCGATGAGCTTGGATTCAAAGGCATCGTGATCGCCGGGCCCATGGATGCGCCAGAGATTGCGACGCGCTTTGATCCGAGCGACGCTGCCGAACTTGCGATAACAGCCGGCGCGGACATGGTGTACTGGAACCAGGCCGGTCGGCGTGTGATGAAGACGGTCGATCAGATCGCGAATGCAATTACTTCGGGTCGCATTCAACAAGATACGATAGACGCCGCATTGAGCAGGGTGTTGACGGTCAAACAGGAGAAGGCGCTTGCAGGCCGGCCCATGCCGCTGCCAAAAGACGCCGAGGCGTTGATGAAGAAGCGGTCGTATCCAAAAGAGGTCTATGAATTGGAGCGCCGCTCGATAACATTGGTTCAGAATCGAAACAATCTTTTGCCCCTAAACAAGACCAAATCAGTGCCCATCGGCGTGACGGGCGTCGTTGGTGTTGAGGCGCTCAAGGACGCGCTAGAAGAGTACATTAAGCCGGTTTCCAGCCAGGAGATCCTTACCGCGAAACATGGCGGAGAGATCTATGACTTTGAACTGGAGCGCATCACACGGCATATCTCCGGCATCAAGACGATGGTCGTCGTGGTGACGCCGAACTTGCGCATCAACAACCAGCTCAAACTCATCACAGCGCTGCAAGGGCGCGGGTTGTCTGTCGTCGTTGTGCTTGTGGGATATCCGGACACCCTGCCGAAGCTGGATGGCGCTGAGGCGATCGTGCTGTCGTACTGTCGTCCGGATCAAACGAACATCAGCATGCGCGCGGTGGCGGATGTGCTTGTGGGGCAGGCCCCAATTGGTTTGCTCCCGGTTGTCCGGGAAATGAAGGTCGCCGTTGGCGTGCCGGCAACATATAACGTGCTCGATATCGTTCGCGCTCCCGCAGGCATGCTGCCTGTCACAATCGAATCGCCGTACGTCGCGGGGCTTGCCGTTCCGTATGATCCGACGTTTTCACTGAAGCGAACGCTTTGGGATTTTGGCGATGGCGGAAAATCCAAGGAGATGTTGGTTGATCGGGCATATGG
>CALEZK010000392.1 GCA_937928585.1 uncultured bacterium
CATGAAGGGACTACCCCTTACTTACAACCGTGACTTGCAGGAAGACAAAGAGCCGGTGTTCGATACCAGCGATACGCTTCAGCTTTGCCTTGGGGTCGTGGCGAACATGCTTCCTTCGATTCGTTTTGATGCAGCGGCCATGCGGGAGGCGACGCGCGAGGGTTTTCTCGAGGCGACGGACGTGGCGGATTATCTCGTAGGCAAGGGTGTGCCGTTTCGGCAGGCACACGGTATCGTAGGCAGAATAGTGCTGCACTGCGTAAAGAGCAAGAAGCGGCTGCCGGAATTGTCGCTTGAAGAATTCCAGCGATTCGCCCCGGAGTTTGACCGCGCGATCTTTCGCGCGCTGGACCCCGAGACGATTGTACGCCGGCGCGATCAGGTAGGCGGCACGGCGCCCCGGCAGGTTAAGGCGGCAATCAAGCGCGCCCGCGACATCATGAAAACGTTGTCATAGCGGTGGTGCGCTTATGGTATTATCGTGCAATGCTTAGAAGTAGGATTCACTGATGAACAACGAGAACAAGATACTCGTTGTTGACGACGAAGCGGTCATCCGCGAACTGCTTACCGATATTCTTGCCGACGACGGATATCAGATTGAGTCCGTCGCAAGTGCTCCCGCCGCCCTCGATATTCTTCGACAGCGGAAGGACATCGTCCTTTTGTTTACGGACATCATGATGCCGGAGATGAACGGCATCGAGCTGATTCGGCAGGCGCGCAAAATCCAGCCTTCGCTGATTCCGATTGTCATGACGGGGTTTGCGACGCTTGAAACGGCACGGGCGGCGGTGAAGGAAGGCGCGTACGACTACGTGCTGAAGCCGTTCAGCCTGAGTGAAGTGAAGCTGGCGGTGACCAATGCGTTGGAACGCTTTCGGCTTTCCACGGAGAACTCGCGGCTGCGCGAACTGACGCAGATTTTTAGCATCAGCCAGACGATGGCGGGCATTCGCGAAGAACCTCGGCTGCACGAATTCGTGCTCGACGCGGCGCTACGCCAGGTCGGCGCGAACCGCGGCTCGCTTATGCTGGCCACGCCGGACGGCCAATCGCTGGAAGTCGTTGCCAGCCGCGGATTGCCCCGCGAGGCGGACGGTTCGCGCGTACAGGTGGGGGGAAGCATCAGCGGGCGCGTTGCGCAGTCCCGTGAACCCTTGCTGGTGACGGATATTGCCGAACACGAACTGAGCACCATGAGGCGGAACCTGCCGAGCGCATCCTTTGTTTCGGTGCCGGTGGCGAGCGATACTACGCACTATTCTTTCGGTACTTCTGAAACGAATGGCACCCAAGTTCTTGCTGTGCTGAACGTGTGCGGCAAATCCAACGGCGAGGCGTTTAGCGAGGCGGATCTGAAGACACTCGATATCATGGCCAAGCACGCGGCCGCGGCCATCGAAAACATTCGATTGATGCGGTTACGCGAAGATGGTCATTTGGCTACTTTCCGACTGCTCGCAGAATTTCAGGAGCGGCGTGACGGCCAGAGTCATGGCAAACGGGCGTCCCGGGTGGCGCAAGCGATAGCCAAGCGCATGGGATTCGGACAGGCGGATTTGGCAGTCATCGAATTGGGCGCTGCATTGTATGACGTTGGGAAGGCGCTTGTAAGTCCGGAACTGCTGAACAAATCTGGCGCGTTGACGCCAGAGGAATGGGAAAGCGTACGAAAGCATCCGCTATTGGGATACGAACTCGTGCGCACCGCGCAGTTTCTTCCAAAAGCACATCTCGATATTATCCGGCACCATCACGAACGGCTTGATGGCAGCGGGTACCCGGATGGACTGTACGGCGACACGATTCCGCCGTTGGTTCGTATCATGGGACTTGCGGACGCGTATGTCGCAATGACCAGCCGCCGAGCATATCGCGAACCCATGTCGAAGCAAGGTATTTTGGAAGAGTTGCGCCGGAATCGCGGATCTCAATTTGACCCTTATGCCGTGGACGCGTTGATCTCGCATATTGAAAATGGCGAGCTTGACTGATTCTCTCCGATTGCGTGTCTGCGTAATCGCCAAAGCCACTCCTTTTATTTGGGTGCACCATTACGTAAACGCATTTCGACGGCACTGCGATGTCATCACGGCGGGTTCGTCACTCACAGCGGAAGACCTCGACCGAACTGGCCGGACGAACCTCTCGCATTTGATGAAACCCAACGATATCGATCTTGAAATTGACTCGGTTGAGACATTGGTAAATCACCTGCCGCCCGGGTGGCGACCTGACCTTGTCGTCTACATTCAATCCGGCATTCCGCCAGTCGAGCGAATCGATTGGCTCACGTGTCCAACGACCTATATCAGTGTGGACACCTGGCATGATTTCGCTGAGTTCCAGTTCGCGTTGCCCTACGATTTCGTTTTCGCGTCACAGCGAGAATTCGTAGCGCACTTCACGGCATCCGGTGCGCGAAATGCTTCATGGCTGCCTCTTGCATGCGATCCGGACGCGCACTATCCGGTGGAATGTACAAAGGAATTCGACATCGGCTTCGTAGGCAGTATCGAACGCTCACTACATTCGGATCGGGCGGCCCGGCTCGAACGGCTTGGCAACCAGTTCAGCGTATTTACGGGTAGCGCTTTGCACTGCGACGCCATGTGCGCCGTTTATGCTCGCGCGCGACTTGGCTTCAACAGCTCGATTGCGCAAGACGTGAACATGCGCGTATTCGAGATCATGGCGATGGGAGTGCCGTTGCTGACCAATCGCGACGCAGAATCCAATGGGCTGCTGGAACTTTTTGAAGACGAAGTTCATTTGATCACTTACGACGACGATGACATCATTGAACGGACTCAGCACTATCTTGAAGATGCGGCGTTGCGCGACCAGATCGGCCGATTGGCGCAGGAGATTGTGCTGGCAAAACACACCTACGACCACAGAGTTCAACACATAGTCGAGACCGTGTTCAACGCGGTCGACCTATCAGGCGTGCGCAAGAGACCTGTCCTGTGCGGACATACGACGCTTCATGATTACATCCCAACGGCCCCTGGCGTCGTTGGCGATTTCGCGCTTTCGGCGCAGGTGACAAAATATGGAATGCGACAACTTGGCGCCGTGCGCACCTGCGCAGTTGTGTATCGCAACCACGTCGTGGGTCACCGAACGGCCTCGTATGACGCAGTATACACAGCGGATTCAATGATAGAGAGATCCTGGCAGATCGACACACTCTTGATGGTTTCGCGGGAAGATTTTCGCATCGCACCAGAGGTACTTTCCCTTGTCCATCGAGCGCTTTCGCCTGGGGGCACCGTTGTCGCGTGTGTGTCGCACCGGGATGCGACGGCCATGCAGGCAGGCGAGAGACCGGAGGCACTTTGGAAAATCTTCGATGCTGCGGGATTCGCCGTGGTGCGATTGGAGCTCGTGGAATCAGCGAGAGACAACGCGGTTGCTGCGTTTGTGGTCGCTCGGAAACGTTTGCGTTCTGCGAAGGAGATTGCGCGCGATATATACACGCGCAATCCAATCGCGGGGATTACATTGGAAGAAGTGTTGGCGCGAATACCGTAGACATCAGAAATTTCGGATGAGCGCTTCGCTGATTTTCCCCCTGCGATCCGCGCGACTGTTCACGTTTCGGTTGGCGAGCACTTCGTCGATGGTGAAGTTGCCATAGATTTCTTTGACGAGCGGTGTCATCGAGTTCGACAGTAATACCTTGACACCGCGCTTATGCAGATCCGCTGCGACACGGGCCAGCAGGCGCTGGCTGTCTTCGCCGAACCCTCCTTTTGCGTAGCTTGTAAAGGATGCTGTTTTCGAGAGCGGATGGTATGGCGGATCGAAGTATACGAGGTCGTCTTGCTTGGCGACATCTAGAACTCGCTCGAAATGCCGAACTTCCAATGTGGCGTGACGAAGGGCGGCGGACACGGCGCGAAGGTTTTCTTCATCGCAGACAGTCGGGTTTTTATAGCGTCCGAATGGAACGTTGAATTGGCCCTTGCTGTTCTCGCGGTAGAGGCCGTTGTAGCCAGTCTTGTTCAAGTAGATTATGCGGGCGGCCTGTTCCAATGCGTCCTTCGGGACGCGCTCCCGCACCTCGTAATAGTGTCGTTCGGAGTGTTTGCGCTTGTGTTCCTTCAAGAGCTCGATCAGGCGTTCTACATTGTCATGCACGCCGCGATAGGCGACGATAAGGTTTGCGTTGCTGTCGGAAAGATACGCTTTGGCGCGCGGCATTCGTCCGGTTCGCACCAGTTCGAAGAACAGGGCGCCACCGCCTACGAAGGGTTCGTGGTAGCGATGGAATTTACCGGCGCGATCAACATGCTTCATCAGCTCGTGGAGTAGCTGGCCTTTACCGCCGACCCATTTGAGAAAGGGCCGTGGCGTTGCGATACGGCGTTTGGTGTTCATAGTCCGAAATACAACTCGAGCCAGGGCTTCAAATCCGACAATTCAACAGCGACGCCGGTGGAGAGCAAGTAGGACTCCATATTCTTTGAGAAGCCGTCGCCGCAATAGACGACGATGCCGCGAATGGGCCAGGCGCGTATGTCCTGAATCGTTGCGGGGATCTTCTCTTCCGCGCTACCCGGTCCGCTTTGGTATTTGCATTCGATACCGAGGCTCACGCGCGTTTCGGGATGTTTAAGCACGACATCGATTCGCCGACGCGCGCCCCACACGCGGCGTCCGACGAGCACTTCGACTTCGGTGGCGAGTCCGAGCGCTTTGCCGAGCGTGGCGACTGCCTGCTGCAGTTCCTTGCCGGATGCGACGGCTGTGCTACGGCCGGGCATGGCGGTTTTTCTTTTTGCGAGAAGACATGCGCGGAAGTATGCGCAAGTGAATTCTTCGGGTCAATGCAGATGTATTGCTTGCGCATTCGCAGACCCCGTGTTAGGATGCAAACGAATGACGAGTCTGGCGTTGCTGTAGGGGCGCTGTTAATCGGGCCGCAGCAGTATTTCGTGAACGAGGGACACATGACGCAGCCGGCACATGATTTCGTCGAGTTCCACAGCGACCCTGATCGCCCGACCGTGCTTGTTGTCGACGATATGCCCGAGAATCTGGAACTGTATCGTCGTCTTCTCACGCCCAAAGGTTATACCGTCTTCGAGGCGAATGGCGGCCCTGAAGCGCTCAAGTTGGTCGCGGAAAATCCCCCTGACGTTATTCTGCTCGACCTGATGATGCCGGTAATGGACGGTTTTGAGGTGTGCGAGCGGCTGAAGCGAAACCTCGCTACGCGACATATTCCTATCGTTATCGTTACCGGCGTTGCCGACCATGACGCGAACATCCGCGCGCTGGAGGCGGGTGTCGACGATTTCCTGACACGCCCCATCGATCCGGTGCTGCTGGAAGCGCGGCTGCATAGTTCGGTCAAGTCAAAGGCGATGCAGGACCAGATTCTGCGGTATCAGAAGCGCCTGGAGAGCGACAAGCAGATCCTGGAGGAGCGCGTACGGGAACGCACGGCGCAGGTGGAGCGGATTCAGCAGGTGACGGTGTTTGGCTTGGCGCGGCTCGCGGAGTCGCGCGATGCGCCGTTACGTTCGGGAGCTTGCCATCGAACTGGCGACTTGGGAGAAGTACGACAAGATAATCGACAGCGGGTTTGTGGAGACGCTCTATTATTCGAGCCCGCTGCATGATATTGGCAAGGTGGGCATTCCGGATGCCATTCTGCTGAAGCCCGGCAAATTGTCTAATGAAGAGTTTGACATCATGAAGACCCATGCCTTGATCGGCGGCGATACGTTGCGCGCGGCGGACGAGGAAGCCGGGGGCAATTCGTTTCTTGCGATGGGCCGCGATATCGCTTATAGCCATCACGAGAAGTGGGACGGCAGCGGCTATCCGTACGGGTTGTTGGGTCCCGACATTCCGCTGGCGGCGCGGATTGTGGCGTTGGGGGACGCGTATGACGCCATGACCACGAAGCGGCCTTACAAGGAGCCGTTCTCGCACGAGAAGACGAGGCAGATCATTCTGGAAGGCGCGGGACGTCATTTTGATCCGGAAGTGGTGGAAGCATTTTTGAAGCGGGAACAGAAGTTCATCCGCATCCAGCAGGAGCTGGGTGATCGCGGTAAACTGACCCAC
>CALEZK010000393.1 GCA_937928585.1 uncultured bacterium
GGGCGGATCCTCAATCTCTTGGCCGAGGTGCCGGTACGCAGGGTGCGAACGCCGGATGAAACGGCGGGCTGTGATGTTGTTATACTGGGTCCGGGGGATGATTATTCCGCTTGGCACACCTTTGCGGAACGGGCTTCTTTTGACCACTACAAGCTAATGGAACCACAAGAATGAGCAGCGATTACAAACCGTCCGTTTCTGTCTTCTATCCTTGCTACAACGACTGGGGCACTATGGGCAGCATGGTTCTGCTCACGTTGAAGACCGTTGAGAAGTTGGGGGTAGACTTTGATTTTACGATCATTGACGATGGCAGCGAGAAACAGACACTGGCATTGCTCGACGACATCGAGGCGACATTTCCGAATGTAGCGGTGAAGCGTCACGAAACGAATCGGGGGTATGGCGGGGCGCTTCGCTCCGGATTTCAAAGCGGGACGAAAGAATGGATTTTCTATACCGACGGCGACGCACAATACGATGTGCGTGAATTGGCCCTCTTGGTTGAGAAGGCTGCGCCGGACGTAGATGTGGTTCAGGGGTACAAGATACAACGCCATGATCCGTTGCATCGGATCGTTATTGGAAAGATGTACCACAAGTTTGTGCGCACGCTGTTTGGATTAAAGATTCGAGATACTGACTGTGATTTTCGATTGATTCGCAGGACAGTATTTGACAAATTCGAGTTAAAGCATAATAGCGGCGTAATTTGCGCGGAGATGATGATGCGGATTACCCGGGCTGGTTGCAGGATTGTTGAAGTGCCTGTACACCACTACCAGCGCGCGCACGGGAAATCCCAGTTCTTTAATTTTCCGCGGCTGTTTCGCGTGGCCATGAATCTAGGATCGCTTTGGTATCACGAGGTACTCATGGAGCGATTCAGAAAGTCGTCCAACAAAAAATGATTCCATTTGCCGAACTAAAACCCCAGTACCTTGCGATAAAAGAAGAAATCGACGCGGCGGTAGCGCGCGTATTTGATTCGGGATGGTTCATCCTTGGAAAAGAGTGCGCGGCATTCGAGGCGGCCTTCGCTGAGTACCTTGGGATATCGCAGTCGATAGGGTGCGCGTCGGGGACTGACGCGATCTCCCTTGCGTTGCGGGCGGTTGGCGTGAAGGCGGGCGACGAAGTCATCACGGTGGTGAATACGTGCGTGCCGACTGTATGCGGCATTGTCGCATCTGGGGCGCGGCCGGTATTCGTTGATGTTGAGCCAGAAACCCTGACCATGGATGCTACGGCGCTGCAGCACGTTTTGACGTCCAAAACGCGCGCGATTGTACCCGTCCACCTTTACGGTCATCCGTGCGATATGGATGCTTTGATTGACTTCGCGCTGAAGCATGATTTGCGGATTGTAGAAGACTGTGCGCAGGCGCATGGCGCGTTGTACAAGGGCAAAAAGTGCGGCACGTTCGGGGATGCGGCGGCATTCAGCTTTTATCCGAGCAAGAACCTTGGGGCGTATGGGGACGGCGGGGCCGTTGCGACGGACAGCGCGGAAATTGCCGAACGGGTGAAGATGATACGCAACTATGGCGAGTCGCGGCGTTACCACAGCGTCATCGAAGGTGTGAACAGCAGGCTTGACGAGATACAGGCGGCGATACTACTCGCAAAGTTGCCGCACCTGGATGCTTGGAATGCGGCGCGCGTGGCACGCGCGGAGGATTACGCAGAAGGCCTTGCCGGCTTACCCGTGCAAACTCCGCGCGATAAGGACTGGGGTACCGGCAATGCGCACCTGTATGTGATCCGGTGCGAAGAGCGTGATGCGCTGCGCGCACATTTGGAAGCGAATGGAATTGGTACGCAGATTCACTATCCGACACCGCTGCATTTACATCCGGCGTATGAATACCTGGGGTACCAGACCGGAAGTTTTCCCGTTGCGGAGGCTCAAGCACGCCGAATACTCTCGCTGCCGATGTATCCGGAACTTCGGCGGGAGCAGGTAATTGCAATTTGCGATGCGATACGTGCGTTTTATTCACGCTGACGCGGCTTTAGGAATCGGACTTCTTTATGGAGCGTGACGAGTACGCGATCATGTATCGGGTGGAGGATCGGCACTGGTGGTATGCCGGACTTCGCGCGATGCTGCTGCGGAACTTTTCCGAATTTCCCGCCGGTGGAGAGCGTCGAAAGCTGCTGGACGTTGGTTGCGGAACCGGTGCGAATCTTACTGCTTTCAGAAATCTCGCTTCCTGCCATGGCATCGACTTTTCCAACGACGCGGTGAAGTTCTGCCGGAAACGCGGCGAGTTGCGCACTGCGACTGCATCGGCATTGGAATTGCCATTCTCGGATGGTGCATTTGATGTCGTGATTTCGTGTGACGTGCTTTGTCACCGATCGATAGCGGACAAGATGGTGCCCATGGCGGAGATGGTTCGCGTGCTGAAGCCGGGCGGGTTGCTTGTACTCAATCTGCCCGCGTATCAGTGGCTGCATTCTTCGCATGACGTGCACGTGCAGACCGATCATCGTTTCGGGCGCGCAGAGGTGTTGCGGATGATGCGTGAAGCAGGGCTGCGATCGAATCGGGCGGAGTTCTGGAACAGCGTGTTGTTTCCCGTGATTTTACCGACGCGGTTGTGGCGGAAACTGCGACCGCTTCCCGCTTCGGATCTGGATGAAGGTTCGGGGGAAGGGCTGTCCTTTCTGTTTGCGCGAATGCTCGGGGTTGAGCGCGGATTGATGCGATTCGTTGGGATGCCGTTTGGACTTTCGATCATGGTTGCTGGGCGAAAGGCATAAGCCGGCGACGCGCCTGGTTTGTGCTCGAGATCGGATTAAGCGAAAGCGGCAGCGAGCTACCACACTCCAGAATGGGTTAGTCCTTTTGGAGGCGTTTGCGTTCTTCGCCTGCGAGCAGGTTGTGGGTTTCTTCGAGCAGTTTTGGGATGCGTGTGCGATGGGGCGAGCGCGCGAGGCATTCGAACAGATCGAAGCCATTCAGTTTATCGGCCTTGTTTCCGGGGAACCAGTGGTCGCCGTGTCCGAGGAGGTTGTAGCGCATTTTGCCGTATTCGAGCATGTCGAATGCGAGGGCGAGATTTCGCAGGCGAAGAATCCACGGGATATTGACCTGGCCGGGTGTGTGTTCCCAGTCGGGAAGGCCCTCTTTCCATGTATCAATCCATTCCCTGCCGAGCACGCGATCCATTTCGTTATCCAGTAATTCTGCGATGGGCGCTGCGATCTCGGCGGCGCGATCCGATAACTCGGCTGTTTGAAGGTGTATGTCGAAATCAGCGGGTTTGGAAGCGCCGCAGCTTAAGGTGTGCACTTCGGGACGGGCGAGACAGAAAAGGCCGTTGAAAACCATTGGGTGGTACGGGGCGGTGAGGGCGGCGAATTTTTTTGTTTCCTTGTAGAGCAGACCGCCTTTGTCATTTGGACTAATGATGAAAACGCCCATGTCACGCTTGTGGGCTTCGACGATGGCGGGCCAATTATCCTGAAAGACGTAGTACCAGTGCAGGTTTACGTATTCAAAGGCGTCGAGTGCGATGGTCTTGAGGATACACTCGGTTGCCGCATGGGTCGAGAAGCCGATATGACGTATGCGCCCTTCGCGCTTCCAGCGCTGGGCAGTCTCCAGGCAGCGCTTGGTGTGATCAAGCAGGGTCAGGTTGTTAATGCCGTGGAATGAAAACAGATCGATGTAGTCCAGCTTTAGCAGGTCCATCGAAAAGTTGAAGACATCCTCAAATTGCTTGGGATCTTCAAACGGCGAAACTTTTGTTTGGACGATGATTTGTTCGCGGGGCAGTTGCGGAAGGATTTTGCCCAGTTGGAATTCGCTTGTGCCGTAGCCGCGGGCGGTTTCGATGTGGTTTATGCCGAGTTCAAGCGCCCGGCGAACCGTGGCTTCAAGGTTTTTCTGGCTTTCCTCCGAGACGTCGTCGCCGGTGTTCCATGATTGCTGAAACCGCATGCCGCCGCAGCTAATGACCGGCAGTTGTAGTTCCGTTTTGCCGAACCGGCGGTACTTCATCAGCACATCCCCCGCTGCTTACAGAAACCCGTAAGGGTTATTCCGTTCCTGTTTTCACTTCTCGTTCGCCCGAGGCTGTCCAATCCGACATGGAGCCATCGTACAGGGATACGTTTTCATGACCCAGCAATCGCAGTACGAGATAACCGGTGCTGGCCGATCGGCCTGTGTTGCAGACCGTCACAACGCCCTTGGAATCGTCGATGCCGCTTTTGCGGGCGATGGATTTAAGCTCATCCCAGGACAAGAGGGCTTTGCTTTCGCCGTCGACGCAGGAGTCTGCGGGCAGATTGATAGCGCCGGGTATGTGCCCCGCCTTGTTGACTGCACCCGATTTTTTCTCGCCGGAGTATTGCGCGACATCGCGAAAGTCGGCGATTGTAGCACCGCTTTTTGCGGCTGCGACGACGTCGTCGGCGTTCGAGCGGAGCGAATTGCGCACCGCCAAGTCTGGCAAGGTGAGCGGGGCTGCTTTGGATGGACCTTTTTCGATAGGACGCTCTTCACGCGTCCACTTGCCGTAGCCGCCATCCAACACGGCTACTTTTGGGTAGCCGATGAATTCGAGGATCCAGAAGAGACGCGCGGCGTCCTTCAGGTCATCGGCGACTTCCATCCCGCTGTAGACGACAATACGCTTTTGGGGGTCGAGTCCGGCTTTACCCAAGAGGTCGCGCACCTGATCCAGAGGCTTTAACAGACCCGTCACGCCGTCCCGCTTTTCAGAGAGGGAAGTTACGTCGAGGTTAAGCGCGCCGGGGATGTGTCCGGTCTCGTAGGCCGAGGCCGGGCGCACATCGACGACGAGCGCGTTTTCGAGCGACGCGACATCGGCCGTGTTTACGAGCAGGTCCGAGCCGGCGGCGCTGAGTATGGCAGCCAGGAAAAGTATCATTGGGGTAGAGCTTCCGGTGTCAACTATTCCGGCTCTGCGACGATGACCAGATTCATTTTGGCGTTGTCCTGAATCATGAAGTCCTTCGCGGCGCTGTCGTAGTTGACGTTGTAATCCTGACGCTTCATTTCGAAGGTTGCGGTGGCGGTGAGCTTATCTCCCTCAAAAGTAACCGTGGCGGGGAAAGTGACGCTTTTGGTTACGTCACGAATCGTGAAGTCACCCGTGACGTCGTATCCGGCGTCGGTTTTCTTGATGGCGGTGGATTTGAAAGACGACTTTGGGAACTTGCCGGGCTGGAAGAAATGCTCATCGCCCTTCATTTTGTCCGTGAGCGTACTATCGTCCGTATAGGCGGAGGTCATATCGACTTCAATGTTAATCTTCGCGGTTTCAAAGTTCTGACCATCGAGCTCGACCGTGCCGTCGTAGACTGCCCAGCCGCCTTTACGCGTGCCAAATCCGAAGGCTGCGCCGGTGACGCCCATTTCCCACGAGATTTCCGACTCGGGCGAGATGAGTAGCGTGCGCTGGCCTGCCGCTGCGGGGGCAGCTTCTGTCGGCATCGGCGCGGTGGCATCCGCAGGTGCGGATGGCGCCGAGGGCGTGCTCGGGGTCGCTGGGGGCGTTGGGGCCGGAGGCGCGGATGGCGTTGCAGTTTCCGGTGTTGTTGGGGCGGTTTCGCCGCCACATCCGGCGAGGGTGATGGCTGCCAGGAAGGTGCAAAGTAGGATGGCGCGGTTCATTAGATGATCTCCTGAATAGTCCACGAGCCTTGGCGGCGTCGAAGGACATGGGTTGTAACCTAGAAGTTCGGTGGCCTTATTTCCGCAAAAGGTAAAGAACTGGCCACCGAACCCATTGTAGCAAAAGCAGTTGAATTTCGCATCGTTACGGCGAGTTGGAGCAGAAAACCTCAAAAGGGCTTAGGGCCCACCCTAAACCCGATATAAGGTTGGGGTATTTGGGGTGTTTGGGGGCCTGTGTGTTACTAACAGGGGAGTTACGACTGAAAACGATTTCGGCACGCCGCATGCTTTAATGCGAGCTGTACAGTCGAAATCAAGTTGAATACTGCAAGCAAGATTCAAGTTTCGGTGCGACGTGTGAATCCACGTACCAACGACGCCCCGAGGACGGAATAGTGAGAAACCAGATTTCCCCTTGCACCATTTGGAACCGAGTCCTCCCCAAGCTCGCTTCCAGCCAGTTCCCTCTCCTGGTGCAAACCCCACACAACCCCTGCCTGGTTTCTCCACCGTTCTCGGGGCATTCGTGTTTCTGGAGGGGTAATACGATGGGCGAGGCTCAGGCCGCATATGTTAGTATTCCGGCATACGGTGTGGTACGGCGGTCACGCGTCAGGTTTCGGGGCCGCCGGTTTCTCTGAAAGGATGGGTAATGAGCGTTTCGGTTGAGGCGATAC
>CALEZK010000394.1 GCA_937928585.1 uncultured bacterium
GCACAGCACGCCATCAACGACAAACATCAGAATTCTCGGGCCGGCATCCGCGATGATCGACACCCGGCGTGCAGTATCGCCGGTCACGAGTCCCGGCGCGGATTCAAAGCGCGCGGTGTTTGCGCCATCCGAAGCGGTGAATACCACCGAACCCGAAGGCGTTGCGCTGACGGACCATCCTTTGCCGTTTGTGTCACGCGCGTCAATTACCGTTGTTTCGGTACTTTGTGGTGCGAGCGCGAACGCGCACTCAATCGTAAAACCATTTCCGCTTTCAAGGAGGGGCAGGGGATTTGCGTCGACATTGGTCCCCGGCGCGCATGCTGCGTCTGCGTATTCCACGCTTAGGCCATCACGCGTTTCTACTTGTTGCGCGTCGAACTGGCCCCAGAGTCCGGTCAGCAATGCCATCGGAATTTCATGCACGCGTGCCACCGTCTTCTGCGTCTCCGTAACGAAATAGCGGCCCTTATCCTCGATGAAATCGGGATAGCTCATGCGTAACTTTGGATCGTCGTCATAGAGGAGAATTTCCGGTTGCGACCAATGAATCGCGCCATCGCGTTCGACACCGCCACAGAGCCAGACAGGATTGCGGCCGTCATACGTCGTGCCGGCGTGATTGTGAAACCAATAGACATACTTGCCATTGCTGAAGCGCCGCACGAAATTTGCCGCGCGCGGGTGCTTGAAAACGCGCCCGCCCGGCGCATAGGTCATGTACGACGGCGGCGTCCAGGATCGGCCTCCATCGCGGCTGTACGCGTGACATGGGTGTCCCTGCGTGGTGCGATACGTGCAGAACAAGCTGCCGTCCGACAAGAAAGTAAAATTCTGCTCTTCCGCAATCGGGCCCGCGGGTGCGCGAAGGCCGATGTCGTCATCGGGGTAGGTCTGCCATGTGATGCGTGCGGGATCCGATTCCGTCAGAATGTTCTCGCTCACCAGAAGAACACCTTCCGAACGTTCAATAAAGCCTTTGCCGAAGTTGCCGACTTTGGACAAACCGACGTATGCGCGGCCATCGTGAATGAGGGGTTTGGCAACGCTCCACATGAAGCGAACGGAACCGCCATAGATGTTCTCTCTGTCGATCTCGAACTCACGCACGGGAATCGTATACCGGTTCGCGCTCCAGGTCTGGCCGCCGTCATCGGAGAATTTGAAGACGTATTCGCCGAGCGTGTCTACGCGCTTGGTTTCACCACCATTGGAAAGCTTAACGCTGCGGAGGTTCTCGCTGTTGTAATCATAGAAGGCGTAAACGCGACCACTCGGCACGAGCAGGGGAGAGACCCACGAAGCCTCCGGTGGCCCTGGCGGCTCGATGTTGGTAAGTGGTCCCCAGGTCTTTCCTTGATCGCCGCTGCGCGTCGAGACCACATGTTGAGATGTCGCGCCTTCCTCGCCCGCGCCCGTGGTGAGCGTGCAAAGCCAGGTGCCGTCCGGCAACACGACTACATAAGGCTGATCGCAATAACTCTCATCGGGGATGACGTGACCGGTTTGTACGTTGCGGGGATCGGCGGCAACTGTAACAAGCATCGCCAATTGAACGCATGAGCGCAGCAGCATCACGTCAATTCCCTCCGCCTGCAAAGTACCCGCAACGCAACAAGCAAAAGTGCCCCGAGCCAGAATCGAACTGGCGTCTAGTCCTTAGGAGGGACTCGTTCTATCCACTGAACTATCGGGGCTTAGTGTAGATTCGGCGCGGCGATTGCGCGCGAAGGTAAAGAGTAAGGCAATTTCTTGAGAGGGTCAAACTACGGTATATGACGCTCGAACACTTCGCGCTCCGCACGCTACGCCTCGTTCTCACACGCCCCAGCGGAATGTCACCACGCTGCTTCCGGGAATGCTTGTGCGTAGAGAAGATCCGTCAAGGCTGATCGCCATCGATTTCTTGTCTGTCGAAGTATTCACGAGTACGAGCACGATCGATCCGTCCGGATTCTTGAATGCGACATTTGCAAGTTCCTCCGTTGACTCGCCTGAATCGATGCGCACGGCGCCGCGTCGAACGAATTTCATGAAGTGACCGTACATGTAGTAGTCGAAATGGTAATCGACTTCCAAGGTGTCCGCGTCGAGGGTAACGCAGGTCCTGGAGGCCTTGAAGGGGCCATTATTCGGCCCGCCGTTCGAGTCGATCATGGTAACCCACGCGTTGTATGAACTGGCCCAGTTTCGGAGAAAGGCAATGATTTTAGTGGCGCCTTTCAGGCCAAACATGGAGCCTTCCGACAGAAAAACGCTCTTGTCGGGAAACTCCTCACGAAAACCGCCCATGTCTTCCGGTTTTCCTGCATACGGGTGGAACGCCGTACCTTCGACGTACTGCGCGGCGTTCGCATCGCTAAGGATTGCTCGAGGATACCAAAGATTGTTCAGGTTGTGATCGAAGCACCAGATGCGGGTAGTCAGATCTGCTTTGCGAAATGCGGGACCAAGGTGATCACGAATGAAATCGCGCTCGGCATGCCCCATGATTTCCAGCGGCACCGGCCACCACGTGTCTTCATCGACCACCAGCGACCATTGGCACGAGGGATACCACCAGCTCTTGACATCGTCGCGTTTATTCACGCCCGGTTCATTCTGAACGGTCACCGCGCGGATGGGTATGCCTTCGGCTTCGTATGCGCGAATGAACTTCACAAAATATTGGGCGTACACGCCGTAATACTTGGGATAGAGGTGGCCGCCAATGATGTCGTCGGATGTCTTCATCCAACCCGGAGGGCTCCACGGCGAGGCATAGAACTGAAGTTCGGGATTCTTCTCCAAGGCCTTTTTCAGTACCGGTAGAATGTATGCGCGGTCTTTCTCAATCGTGAAGTTGGCGAGCGATTCGTCTTTCTCGCCGGGAGGCATATCGTTGTATGTGTACCAGGGTTCGCCGGTGAAATCAGGCGTGCCCATGCATATGCGCATGAGATTCATGCCGATCCCCGTCTCCGGCGAAACCAATCGCTCGATGACTTCCTCGCGCTTCTCCTCGGAAAGTCTCGAAAGGTTTGCGCACGTCGTATGCTCCAGTGAAGCGCCCATTCCCGCAATGGTTTGGTAGGTCTTCTTCGGGTCCAACGTGATATCGGGCTGAGTCCGCTTTGGGGCCGCTTCCATAGACAGCGGTGGCTGCGCTTGCAGTGTCTGCTGCATATCGACCGTCGTTATCCACGATTGAACGCTGGGCTGCGCCTGCGCAGATTCCACCATGAGGCTGTTAGCCATAATAAGTATTACTGTCCACGCGCAAATGAATCGAACGTGCACGTGCCGCTCCATGTTTGTAACGATGAATTTGTATTCGACAACACTGCGGAATCATAGTCATCGCGGCTGCGAAGCTCAAGCCGCGTCAGGATTATGGTTAGGGGTTTGTTGGGCGCGAGCGGAAGTTTTGCGCTGCGCGATGGGCTCCGTTTTGATATCATTTGTCACCGCATTGCATTTCCATCGAACGAACGAGGACTCCGGAGTGATATACTCATGAAAATACTGTTGCTTGATCGTTGCGTGTCTCGCCGGATTTCTGTTGTCTCTGCGTTCGTGCACAATGCGCGAAGCGTACGGTTCAATGGCAACCGCTTACCCCGTGTACTCTTCCCGGCTTTCTCGTGCCTCGCACTCCTGGTTGTCTCGGGTGCTACCTTTGGGGCCGATGCCGATGTGCGCAACGCGCAGCCATTGTCGATCATCGGGCAGACCGTCACGCCGCACGTGGTCGCGGAATCCATGCGTTCCCGGATCGATGCTGAGCCCGCCCCCGGCGCGCGTGTTCAGCTCTTTATTCAGAACGTCTCACCGCCGACCGCCCCGCCGCTAAGGCTGGATGCCGCAACCGACACGCTTTTCAACGAGAAATCTCCACAGACTTTGCTCTCGACGAAGGATTGGGCTTGGCATGATACGCCTTCGGCGACGCCCGGCGTCTCCATAGTGCTGGAACCCGGCGCACTGACCGTGTGGACCTTTAACAGCAGAAGCGCGGCATTTGGACCGGGAGGACGGACATCGCTGCTGGCAAGCACGGATGACGCCAGTCTGCTTTCCGCAAGCGTCAAACTGGAGCGGCCCGAAATTTGGTTGTCGGCGATCACGTTCCTTGCGCCGGAAGGCGCAGTGCAGCCCACGCGCTTGCTGGTTCACATCGCCAACGATTCCAAAAAGGAAGTGCAGATTCATTCGTGCCGATTGTGGCTGCCCAAGGACGCGAAATCTCCGAAGGCCTTTTACGCGCAGCACCCACTGACAAACTTACAGGGCTTCAATCAAAGCGATGGCATTCCAAGTGGCGATCGCGGCGGCTTTAGTGTAGAAACGGAGCCGCTCCCACTGACCTACGCGGTCGTGCAAGTCGAGGTTTCAAAAGGTGACAAAGATCCGGTATCCATCTGGGCGCACCGGCGCATCAAAGCGGAGCGATTCGATATCTCGGGTGGCTGGGTATCCGACGGCGGCGCCAACGTTCGCAACGAGTCTTTCCTCAGGGCACTGAAGCGCATCCATGTCAATACCGCCCACCTCGCCGCCACTCCCGGTTACACGGACACGGAACTTTACGCCAAGTATCCGCTCAAGTACTTCAACGCATTGCAGCCGATCGAAGCATACGATGTCGACGAAATCTTGCCGCGAATTCACGCCGTGGAGTTTCTCGGCGAACCGCAATACGGTGGCGGACGTCCCGTGCCGCCGCAGGAAGTTTGGGAGAAACTGCAGCCGTATGTGACGTCTCGATTGGCGACTACCGTAACGCATAGTGAAGAGCGCATCTGGCGGGATTACGCGGGGCTGAGCGATTTTCCGCACTACGACGCGTATCGCGTGAGCGCGCCATCGCCCGATGCATGGATGAAATATGACCGGTGGGATGGCGAACGAATAGCGTGGGGTGCGCCGCTGGAGACAATCGGTGACATGTGCCGATCGTTGCGCGAGTTGAATCGCCCCATGCCCTGCGCCTATTGGTCGCAGGGACCGCATGAGGGTTGGGATGTGTATGGCGGTCGAAAACGCACCACCCCCACGCCGGATGAAATTCGACTGCAGGCCTATCACGCTGTTTCCACTCGGATTACTTCCCTGTATTGGTTTAACCTGAGTTTGAAAACCATCGTGAAATGGCGCGACACGCTCGATGAACTTGGCAGAATTGGTCGTGAGCTTCGCATGCTTGACGAGTTCTTGCTCGAAGGCGATGCGTACGGCTTCGAGCGCATTCGCAACCAGGCTGGCAAGTTGGATTGGGATATTGCTTCCGTTTGCGGTCCGCGCGCGGCCTTGTTATTTGCACTCGATCTTGACTACGTGCCCGATTCGAAAGAGAAAGTCTTTCGTTTCGCGGATCCGCGAAACGCCGAGTGGGAGTTCAAGCTGCCCGGCTATCTTTCCGAGATTCAGGACGTGTTTCGCGTAGACGCCGACGGTATTACGGAAGTGTCGTGGGCGAAGACGAAATCCGGTGTCAGAATCCGAGACGCGGCGTCAAAGGTCGCAATCTATATCGCGACGCCGGACAAATCGCTACGAACCCAAATCGAAGCCAGGCGCAATGCGCTGATTGCCGAAGAGGCTTCCTATAACTTTGATCCCGCACGCAACGATGCTGATTTCGCTGCGTTGCAAGCGGCGCTTACAAAATAAAGAATGGGGACGGCACAATCATTGTGCCGTCCCCATATTCCAGTCATGGTCTGAAGTTGTAACCGGCAATTGCGTTGCAGTTGCCGGAAACGTCCCGTCAATCCTTCAATTCGCGGACCCAGATGTTGCGGAAGAGGACCGGGTTGCCGTGGTCTTGTAGTTCGATCGGGCCTTTGTCTCCGTGGGGCACGTAGGGCGAGATCGAGTGCGCGCCGCGCCAGCCCGTGCCGCCGGAGAGTTCCGTGTGGTCGTGCACGAGTATACCGTTGTGAAAGACGGTGAACGTCGCCGGCTTCACAACTTTCTTCCCCTTGAAAATCGGCCGGTGATAGATGATGTCGTAAGTCTGCCATTCGCCGGGTTTGCGGCATGCGTTTACCAGCGGCGGCTTGCGACCGTACAGCGCTGCGCATTGACCGTCAAAGTAGGTGGTGTTCTCATACGAATCCAGCACCTGAATTTCATAGCGGCCATGCAGGAAGACGCCACTGTTGCCGCGGCCTTGTCCGTCGCCTTCAACTTGAGCGGGTGTCGCGAATTCGACGTGGAGCTGGCACGAGCCAAACTCCTGCTTCGAGCGGATCATGCCGGAATCCTTCGTCGGTGACATCGCGCCATCCGCGAGGACCCACTTCGTTTCTTCGCCCGGCTTGGTCGAGGTCCAGTTGGAAAGGTCTGTGCCATCGAACAGCACGATTGCGTCAGACGGCGCCGGCACCGGGCCGATGTACGGCGCGGGCGTCACAACTGGTGGCGGCGGGACGATTGACGGATCGGACTCGTGCACCATGATACCGTCGATGGTCATGTACCAGACGCGGACCATCTCGCCCTTGTCGTTCTTCTCCATCTTCGACCATTCTTTGATCTTCGGCTTCTTGGTCCATGCCGCCGCGCCCGGTGTGAAGGCAAACGCCAGTGCAACACCGATCGCGAGTGCTATCAGTC
>CALEZK010000395.1 GCA_937928585.1 uncultured bacterium
GCCGTGTACTGCTATACTTCGGCCACTCGTGTTTTGCGTCAATTCCAATCGATTCCGAGGTCTATTTACATGAACTGTTTCCGAACCGTTTCGAGTTTTATGGGCTCTGCCGTTTTTGCCACCGCGCTTGCTGCGGCCTTGGCACTCACCCCATCGGGATGCGGCGCCGCCGCGCCCGAAGCCCCAAAATCGACCGCAGCCGCCGTTCCCCTCACAGGCGGCGCGGCAGCCGAAACCAAAGTGGCTGCAAACACCGCATCCAAACCAGGACCAAAAAAAGGACGTGTTGTCATTCTCGGTTTCGATGGGGTCGAACCCACCATTGTTGACACCATGATTGCCGCGGGGGAACTGCCCAATCTGGCGAAGCTGAAGGAAACAGGTTCATACGCAAGATTAACCTCGGCCATTCCGCCGCAGTCGCCCTCCGCCTGGTCGTCCTTTACCACGTGTAAAAGCACCGGCGCACATGGCGTATACGATTTCGTGACGAGAGAACCTGCACGGTATCGACCCAAGAAAGGGTTCGGATCGTTTCAAATCGTTGAACTGGCGGAGGACGGCTCCGTATCAAAGCCAGCGGCATTTGTGCCAGTGCGCAAGGGCGATTCATTTTGGAAAGTTGCTGACCAGCAGGGGCTGAAAGTAGCAGCGTTAAACGTGCCATTTGCTTTTCCCGCCGAAGACTTGGCCGAAGGCTGTATGTTGTGCGGATTGGGAGTTGTAGACATTCGCGGCACGGACAGCACGTCTTTCTCCTTTTCTGATACCTATACCGCTGAAGAAGGAGTTGCAGGCGGGGTGCTGATTCCGCTTCGCTTCGAAGGCAACACTGCAAAGGTCACTGTGCCTGGTGCACGCAACCCACGCGGGACTTACGGCACGCCAGATGCCTTTATATCCGCGCCTTTGGAGTTCACGGTAGATCGCGCGGCAAATGTCGTAACCATCAAGTCGCAAGCCGAAACGCTGACGGTGGCGCAAAATGAATGGTCGAAGTGGATCGAATGGACTTTTGAAGTTTCGCCAAAGTACACCATAAAAGCAATTAGTCGTTTCTATGTGCTGGAAGCTGGCGAACGGGTCAACGTTTACATGGCGACGCTGCAGTTTCATCCCAAGGAGCCGTATATTCAATTCTCGACCCCAGCATCATATTCCGGTGAACTCATGGACCGTTACGGGCTCTACAAAACCATCGGCTGGAATTACGATACGCACGCGCTTCGTCTGAATTCGCTCAACGAAGACGGATTTCTCGAAGACGTAAAAAATACAATGGCGTGGCATGAACGCCTGACGCTCGATGAAATCGACCGCAAGCATCACGACATGGTAATCGCCGCGTGGACCGGCCCCGACCGCGTCTCTCATATGTTCTGGCGCTTTCGCGATACAAAGCATCCGCTTTACACCGAGGAAGGCGCAGCTAAATATGGCCGCGCTGTCGAAAACACATATCTCGCAATGGATGCAACGGTCGGCAAAGTCATGGAGCGCCTTGAACCGGACGACTTGCTGATGATTCTCTCAGACCACGGATTCAAAAGTTTTCGCAAGGGTTTTAATGTGAATACGTGGTTGGTGCGGAACGGTTATTTAAGCGTAATCGGCCAGACCGATCCTGCAACTGCGGCGACCACTAAGGAGCAAACGTTCCTGTCTGGCTTTGACTGGAAGAAGTCTAAAGCGTACAGCGTGGGACTAGGCAGTATATTTCTCAATATTAAGGGTCGCGAAGGCCAAGGTATTGTCGATCCTGCCGAAGCAGATACCCTGGCACGCGAGATTCGTCAGAAGTTGCTTACGATGACTGATCCGGAAACTGGCGAAAAGGTATTCGACTCTATCTACACGAAGGACGTCTTCAAAGGCGGTGCTACTGCGGATGCTCCAGACCTTCAACTGGGTTATGCAGACGGGTTCCAATCGAGCAAAGCCAGTGTCAGCGGTACGGCACCACAGAACCTGCTTGATCTAAACGAAGACAAATGGAGCGGAGAACACGGCAGCTCGGACGTCGCCAATACACCCGGCATCTTCTTCTCCAACAAAAAAATTAACACCGACAAACCGGTTATCATCGATCTCGGCGTGACTGCGCTCCAGCATTTGGGCGCAAGCGTACCGGCGGATTTTGAGGGTAAACCGTTATTGTAGGGCGTAAGCCTGATTGGTTAGTCTGATTCCGGTGCGAATTGCGCTCACTGGAACGAAATTGGGGTAGTGTCTATGAGTGTTATGAACATCGTAATGTATCCCGACGACCCGCTCACGCAAGTAGCGGCACCCGTCGAGCATGTCGGCGCCGCAATTCAGCGCCTTGCCGAAGACATGTTCGAAACGATGTACTCGAGCGAGGGCGTCGGGCTTGCCGGCCCACAGGTCGGCGTGGCAAAGCGCATATTCGTCCTGCACGAGCCGGACGGCGAGAAAATGTGTCTGATCAATCCCGAAATTCTCGAGATGGATGGCTCCGAAGAAGGCCAGGAAGGCTGCCTCAGCCTGCCTGAAATCTACGTTCAAGTTCCGCGTGCGACACGTGTTCGCGTGCGCGCGCTCAATGAAAAAGGAATGCAACTCGAATTCGAAGCGCACGATTTCCTCGCGCGCATCATTCAACATGAATACGATCACCTGAACGGTGCAATCATGTTGGACAGGGTTGATATTCTCACGCGTCATTCAAAGCTTCAGGAATGGGTCGACATACGGGGACGCCTTCTGTCAGCCGGGACGCGGGGTTAGTTCGTGCTGTTCGACTCACCCGCGGTAGAGCGCCTTGTCGAAGCGTTCCGGCGACTGCCCGGCGTGGGCAAGCGATCGGCCGAGCGATACGCGCTGCATGTGCTCAGCGCGCCCGCCGAAGAGGCGCGGTTGCTCAGCGATGCCGTGCGCGATGCAAGGGAGAAGATAACGACCTGTTCCGTCTGCTGCACGCTGACGGAAACCGATCCCTGCACAATCTGTGCAAACACGTCCCGGGATCATTCTCTAATCTGTGTCGTGGAAAGAACAGCCGGAATTATCGCCATCGAAAAGGGCGGGGGATACCGGGGCCTCTATCACGTCCTCAACGGTGCCATCAATCCATTGGATGGCATCGGTCCCGACGAACTTACGATCGAGACGCTCGTGCGCCGTGTATCCAAGGGCGACGTGTCGGAAGTCATCGTCGCCACCAACGCAACCGCGGAAGGCGAGTCCACGGCGCTATACCTCGCGCGCAGGCTCAATGGACTAGGTGTGACCGTCACCCGTATCGCGCATGGTGTTCCGAT
>CALEZK010000396.1 GCA_937928585.1 uncultured bacterium
GTTTCCGCGCCTGCGGATCGTAGGTTCGTAATGGTTGTGACCAGGCTTTTCTTTTGTGACTCGTTAAGTCGCAATAGGTCCTTGATTTCCTCGGTAGTGAGATTCGTTAGCGCCACAAGAGCGCCGGTGCGCGCATCTGTTTCAAGGGCCATTCGAGCTAGTTCTGCGCGGTGTATCTCTTCTCGCGTTGCATCGGTACGCGTAAGAATCTGAATCTCGGCGGCGGCGGCGCTCTCTTTTTGCGCGTTGCGCTGTTGGCTCAGGTAGGCCAATTGCTCGTTGGCTGTCATTTCCTTCATACGCGCTTCATCAAGCGCGATGCCCTGCGCCTTGTACTTGTCGATTAGTCTCTGGATTCCGGCCTCTACCTGCTGATTGCCTGCCTCGACCTCCCGTTGTGCGGCTCGCAGATCGTTCCATGCGTGGATGTTCTCTCGAATAAGCAGGCCCAGCCCAATGAGCGCGATGCCGACGATCACAATAGGCCCGCCTGCCGCAGCGATACCGGCAAAAGATATGCCCAGCGCGCCCGCTGCTGCGGACAGACCAGTAAACGCAATCGAGAGTCCTGGCAACATGATCAGGAACGGCCCCAGCACAAGCGCCAACGTGCCGATGGCTGCCGCGCTCGCGACGATGGCCATGGTTAGATTGGGGTGTGCCCGCATCCAGTCTGCGATGTTCAGTATGACTGGCCTCAATACGTCCACGATCTTGCGCAATGGCGGAAGCAACGCATCCCCAATGACCGTGGCAAGTTCCACGAGTGAGTTCTTGAAGAGCTTCAACTGCGACTCGGTTGTCGCGTAGCGTTTTGTGGCCTCGTCGGTTAGCGCGTTGTTTTCTGTGAATTCCGCGTTGGCCATTGCGATGGATTCGGCCATTAACTGCCCAGCGTTAGCCGAGCGCAATAGCGAGTCCCGCAATCGAATCTCTTTGATGTCGAGTTGCTCCAGTACGGCAAACAGATCGCCGCCTGCCGCCTCGACTTTTCCAAGCCCTTCGACAAACGCAATGATCGCCGATGTCGGATTCGTGCGCCATTGCTCCGCGAATTGTTCCGCCGTCATTCCGGCAACGGCGGCAAAGTCTGTCAATCCCTGCCCGCCAGCGGACACATGACCAGCCAACTCAATAAACACTTTGGAGAAAGCCGTACCGCCCGCTTCCGCGTTGATGCCTACACTCGCCAGAGCGGACGAGAAGCCGAGAATGTCTTGTGCGGACAACCCCGCCGTCGTGCCAGCGCCCGCAAGGCGCAACGCCATCTCGGCGATCTGCGATTCGGTAGATGCCCCGTTGTTGCCGAGTTCGACAATCACCGATCCAAGGTTCTGAATTTTCGAGGGGTTGATACCGGTGATGTTGACAAATTGCCCCATCATTTCGGCTGCGGATTCCGCCGTCATATTGGTGGCGACGCTCATATCGGCAATCGTGCGGGTAAAAGACATGATGTCTTCTTTGCGGATGCCCAACTGCGCGCCCATCTCCGCGATGCGCGCCAATTCGTTCGCGGCAACCGGTATCTCCGTGCTCATTTCCTGAATGGCTTCACGGATAGCCGCAAATTCTTCCTCTGTGCCGTCCATCGTCTTACGGACGCCCGCGAACGCGCTTTCAAAGTTCACTGATTCATTGATAGCCAATGCCAATGCGCCGGTTATCACGCCGCCCAGTACGGTAAAGCCGCGCCCGACCGCGCTCGTGGCGTCCATGAGTCCGCCGAAGTCTTTTTTGACTTGGCGCGTGGCTTGAGTGACCGCCTTATTCAGATCGGTCATGTCGGCCTTAAATGTGACTACTGCATCGCCAAGTGAAATGGCCATGATGTTATTTCCTTGATGTGTTCAATTGGTTTTTGCGCCAGAGGGTTTGGATGGCCTTATTCATTTCCTCCACCGAAACCCCGTCTAGATCAATGTGAGTGAAGCGCGCATCATAATTTTGCAGGATTTGCTTGCACGCGGACCGCATCTCGTGTTCGATCTGATAGGCGGTCGTAACGCTTTTGTCTTTGTCGAGCGATTCCAAACGCGCCCCGACGCGGGTCAACACTTTTCCCCATCGCAAGAGATGCTGACGGGAAAGCATATTCAAATTATGCGTTTGCCCGTTAAGCTGGATCGCAAAGTTCGGCATGCTATCCAAGCCCCTGGCTGTCTTCGAGTGCCCACTGTGCGAGAGTCTCTGCGCTTTTGAGTAATTCATCCTCGCGCCGCATCAGTTCGATTTGTCTTGCTCGCAGCAAAACACCTTCGCGACGTGGTAGAGTGCGCCAACGATTAGGGCGCTCGCGGGCGTCGATGATTTCCTCCAGCATGCCGCCGATGGTTCGTGCGGATTCCTCGTGTAGGGCTGCTTTGCGAAGCGCCAATTTCCTCGACGTGGGTTTGCCAAGACTGGCAACGGCTTTTTGAATCAGCATGATGTGTCGTCCTTATTTGTGTAGAAAACCGTCCGTTTTGAATTCATTGCGCCACTCGCGCAAGCGTTCGAGAAGGTAGCGGGGGTCTGAACCGGCGATGCTTATCATCGCGCCTTTCCATTTCCCGCCGATGCGTGCCTGTGGCACCACAATGTCCACCTGTTCACACTCGTCGAGGAATTGTTCGTGCGCTTCGATTGTCTTGATAAGCTCCGCGACGGCGTTGTCGATTGCGGCAAGCAGGTCGGCGCGTCTCGGGGTTAGTTGCGTGCGAATTTCATTCACAACTTCATCTCTGATCGCCGCGATTGTTTCCTTCTGGATTTTCTCGGCCTCATCAATCGCGCGCAACTGCGTGGAAAGTAGGCGAGTGTCTGCCAATACTGCCGCCTGAGGCAGCGCGTCATGTTCCAACAATGCCAGCGCCTGATCGCGCACCTTGCTCTGTGTTCCTGGCGCCGCCGCATCAAGCTGCGCCTCGACCTGCGCACGGCGCTTGTACAGATTGGCTAGCTTTGCAATCTCGCGCTCGACGCGCGGATCGTCGTCAACATTCGGGACGGTCGGCTTAGATTTCATTTTCAACATGGGTTAGGTCTCCTGTTTTGCGCCTTCTGGCGCGTTTTTGGGTGCTTCAATCTTTGGCAGGCAAAACATTCGCGCTGCCTTGTTCGCCATTCTCCGTGTGATGCGTTCCAGTCGTTCGTGTGCTTTTCGATGTATGGCCTCGCAGTCCATCAGCGCGGCAACTGCTCGGCGGTGATCGGCGACGGCGACGCAATAAGCGCGGAACATTCCTGCGTCGATGAATGTCAGATGTCCTTTGCGCTTCAATACTGGTGCTGTCGCCTTCCAGATGGCCTTTGCTTCCGGCGATATGTTGCGGGGACAGCGCGGCCTTGGTAGCGATTGCAATCGGTTCCATTGCTCGGGCGTGAGTTGTAATTTCATTGGGCGTACTTCTGTTTCCACTTCGCGACGCGGCTTGTGTTCTCTTCTTGCGGTGACGTGTTCAGTCCCGCGCGACTCTGCGGGCTAAACCCAAATTCACGCGCCCAGCGCACCATTGCGGCTTCGGCGTCGCGTTTCATCTTCAAGTAGGGTGACGGGTAGAGCATGTCGCCGTTGGCAAGCATGTCGCCGTGCTTGGTCAACATTGCGCTAGCGCGTTGGAAGTCGGACCACGCGGCGCAGTACGCGGCGTATACCGCGCAATCGGCCTCGGTCAATAACTTGTTTGCGCAGAGCGCCGGGGAAAGTCGCGCCCATTCGCGGCGCGCTTCATCATCCAGAAAGCTCGGCGGTTGCACGTCGATGATCTCGGGAAATTTTGGTTCATGTTTGTTGAGCGCGCGGCGTCCTGGGTTGCCGCGCAATACGTGAATAGCGTTCGGCTTGCGGTTGCGTCCGCCTGTTCCCTTAACGCCCATTGTCTGAATCCAGTAGGCTTGCGGCCTGCGCTTGCTTGTCGGCCATGAGTTCCGCGGCGTTCTTGTTCCGTCCCGGCTTCTGGCGCAATCCAACGAGCGCGTTGATCTCGCGTTGCACCTGCAGCGCCGCCTTGAAGTCTTGAATTTTCATACACGCTGCCCAAAGCCGGTGCAGTCGTTCGACGGCGCGCCCAAGCTCGACGGCGCGGTCGGGCGTGCCTTTGCTCTTCAGGTTCTCGTAGGCGTCCGTCAGGTCGGCGTCGAATTCCTCGCGGGTGATTGTCCATGCCTTCGCCTGGGCGTGCTCCCATGCTTTCGTGATCGGCGTGCCATTCAGCACAAGCTCGAATATTTCGGCGGCGTGTGCGCTCATGGCAGGAAGTGATCCATCCACGAGCGGTGGAATTCGTACAAGTCGCGGTCGTTGGTGATTACGTATTGCTCCAGCCGGGGGTTTGCGGTGAAGTTTGCCGATCCCTCGATGACGATGTGGTCGGTGTCATTCGCCAGCAGCATGACCTTTGCGTGATTCGAGAATGCGACGTACCGTTGCCCGCGGGCTTGTAGGCCGTCCAGCAAGGTTGCGTAGACCGAAGTCTCGCGCCTTTTGAAATACGTTCCGGTGAGAATCGCAATACTCGAGATCGCGCCGGCGTCGAACATAGAAAGTAGCTCAGTGACATTGCTCCGGCTCATCGTCCACGTCGAACCGTGGAAGGCAACACCTTTGCCGCCCAGGTGCTTCACGATGACGGCGACGCACGAGAAGAAGTCAAACTTTGCATTGCTCACGAGATGCCACGATTCGCCGGGTGCGGGGATTGTGGTCAGAACGTCGGCAAGCGCTTCCTGTTTCAGCAGCGTGCGATCCTTGCGGTGTTTAGGGCGGCGTTTAAGCAGTCGACCCGCGTCAAGTTCGCGTGTGGTCTCGATTGCGGCGTCCGAAAACATCCAGTCAGTATCGGCGGTCATGCGAACCCCCTTTCGGCATAAAAAACACCGTCAAGGCCCTGTGTTGCACCCGTGCGCAAAGCGTGGCCGAACGCGGTCCCGGACTGAACCGGCCAGGATTTAACCCCCCTACCCGGGGTGGCGGTCATCGCCGCTCCCTGCGCGGCTATGCGTCGCGAATCGCGATCAGTCAAAAGCGAAACGGTTTCGCGCTCGCGATGATCGGTCATCGCACTCTTTCGCGCTTGGCTGGCGATGCCTCCCTTTACGGCGGCGTAAAGGGGCCCACGCACCGCGCGCCACCACAGGGGCCGGAGACATCCCCGGGCGCGCGGTGCGTGGGTTCGCGCGGCTGCGGGAGAGACAGCCGTCGCGGCGACGGAGAAAGCGAATTGATTACGATGCGAACAGGCCCGGGTGTGGTCTTGGCTGGTGTTCTGATTCACGCTCATACTCATGCCGTGCCCCGCAGTCGCACGGTGCGTATCTCGGCCAATAGTTGTCTGAAGAATTCCAGCGGGACCGTGATGTACGCGCCGTGCTGCCCGTGCGCTTTTGTTACAAGCGCCGGTGTTTCGTTTTCGTTGCAATACTTTTGCGCGACGGTGTCTAGCAGTGTGTGGTGTGCGAATCGCCGATATGCCTTGCAGTCGGCAATGATGCCGAAGTCCTCGACCACAACGTCGGGCGCGCTCTCGAACAAGTCCCAGCGTCGATGGATGCGACGCCCGCCCAGGACTTCGGCAACGTCGCGCTCAAGTGCTTTCCAACGGGTTGATGTGCTCATTTCGGCCACCATGCCGCGTATATTTTTTGAAGCTCTTGATCACGCGCTGTGCGGTACTCGGCCAGCAGCGCCGCGTAGGTCTCGGGGTGCTGCTCGCGTAGAATGCGCCGCGCCTCTGGACGGTCGGGGGACAGGCGGGTCAAGGTTGCGTTCCAGTCCGTGAGGGTGTTGGCGGTCATGCGCGGCCCCAAACCCCGGTGGGGGATGAGAGTCCTGCCGGAGAAAGCGGCAGGCTCTTTATCCCCCGTAGGGGGCGGTTTCTTGCCGGTTGCCGGTTACTCATAAGTGGCTGTCCTGTAATGGTTTAAGAAAGCGGCAAATATTGCTTGCCGGTTTCTTGTTTGCCGGTTTCTCTAAACCCTGTATTATCAATAACTTAGTCAAAACGGCACGCCTTCTTCGTCGGTTTCTTGCCGGTTGCCGGTTACTGCTCGGGGCACTAATTTCGGTTTGCACGACCCCTCGACGCGCACTTGATCCACGTCCAAAAAGCCAACGCAAACGGCGTGCTTCGCTGCGTCCGAAAACGTCGCGCGGGATACCGTCGCGCCGATGATGTCGAGAACCATGTGGCGGAGTTCTTTACCGGATGCCTCGTGTGAGATTTCACGCGCGGATAGGTTCGCGGGGTTCGCGCCAATAACGTCGGCTAAAACCCGCGCGACGCGCTCGACAGACGCGGCACCGATTTCCTTCGCTGCTGCTTCTGCGTCGAAGTCGACCAGGACGCCGCCGTCCATTCGTTGGAAGTACGACGGCTTTGGCGGCTTCGCGGAATAATTGGCTTTTGTTATTTCGCATTTGATAAAACGCGCGCCGTCGCTGATGCCGAATTTCTGTATTTCGTCGGCAGAGAGTGGGGTTAAATTTAGAACGTTTCGCGCCGAATCTCGAAGACTAGATGCACCACGCGCGCTAGCTGAATCACTCACGGCCTGCGCGGCTTTTGATGTATGGTGCGCGACTAACACGCTCGCCCTCACACTCGACAAACGCGCCGCGTCGAGCACGGCATTACACCAGGCGGCAACCGCGGGGTTTGCATTCTCGTCTCCTGCGAAAAAGTGCGCGAGAGGATCGAGCACGATCAGATCGGGGTTGAATTCGCGAATTTCCGCGCGTAGCTTTTGAAGTTCCTGCGTCGGATTTCCATCAGCGTCTATCAATGCAAACGCGGTGGCGGGATATACGCGAAGGTTTTTCACAAATAGCTTTGTCTGCTCGTCGGTTAGATTGTACTGCGCTTGCAGGTGTTGGAAGCGCCGGTGCAACTCGTCGTTGTCATCTTCACTCGAAAACCAAAGTACGCGCCCAGCGCATGCGGGCTCGAAGTTTTTCAGCAGTGCGCGGCCCGTCGAAAGCGATACGGTCAACAACAACGTAAGCCAGGACTTCCCGCTTCCCCCTTGGGCAATTACGAGACACAGCACGCCGCGCGGCATAAGATTTTGAAAGATAAATTCGCGATACGGCGCCGGTGCAATCCACTTTGAAACGTCGGCGGCTTTGCGGCTCTCGCCGTGCGGAATCAGGTTTTCGATAATACGCGCCGCGTCGCGCGGCTCCGAGTTCTCCAATAGTTTGATCTGCGCCCGGAAAATTTCGCGCTCGTGGTTTTCGCGCAGTATCTGCGCATCGCGCTTGGGCGCTAGCGACGATCTCGGCTCCGCAAGGGTGCTCGCGGTGTCCGGTGAAATGCCTTCTAGCATTAGGCCCACAGCGTCCACAACTGCGCCTGCGTCGACCAGTCGCGCCGCCGCATCAACTAGCTGGCGATGATCCCGCCGGATAAATGCCTCGCGCGGAATTGCGAGTGCCGCTGCAATGCAATCGAGGTCGCCTTTCGGGATTCCTGCGACAATCGAAGACGCGGCAATAGCGGCTTGCTCTGTTACGTGTCCGTTGTGTGCCGCCGTGCTCATGCGCCGCGCCCATTCGTTCGGCGATGGGCGTCGCACCACGCATCGAGCTCGCGGAGATCGTAACGAATCACTTTTCCAAATTTATAAAACGGAGGTGCAGGCGTGCGGCCCGGCAAATCCCCCGTGCTGCGGGCGTTCGCGAGGAATGAGCGCGACATGCCGATATAGCGGGCTGCGTCCGCTTCATTGATAAGTCTCGCTTCAATCATTGCTATTGCTCCGAATAAAACAAAAGGCCCGTGCGGGTGGCCCTTGCATGGACCCGACACGGGCAAAACGCCGAGACGGCGGGAGCGGGTAAAATTTTAAGCGGGTTGGTTGCAAGGGCCAATTCCGCGCTCTTCAAATAACGATCAAAAGCTTACCGTGTTTTTTTAGTGCATATAGTCAGCCTGCACGTCGTGACTATATTTTTTCTAGGCAGGGAAATAAGGGGTTTTTGAAAGAAAAACGTGCAGACTGTCAGTTTGCACTTATTGAGACATGTCCCAAACTTGATTTTCTTTTGCTGCGCGCTTGATAGTGTCTGGAGAAACACCGTGTTCGCTTGCAATCAATTTGCACGCTTGGGTGCGATACGGCCTACCCTTTCCGTTCATCCTCTCAACAAACAATTTGGCCCACCTTTGACGATTTTCCTTTACTTCTTCGAGCCTCGATTGCCGCGCTGATGCGATGCTCGACGGGTAACCGCCCTCGCCCTGAACCGCATCAAGGCTCACGCTTTCGTCGGGTGTCGGTTTGAGCTTTTCTCTTATCGCAATAGCCTTTGCCGCGTTTGCCCATTCTTTGCGAATGCCTGTTTCGATTGGTGTTGGGTTGATGATATCAATGCTTGCAACTTCTTTCTGGACGGCTTCTAGGTAGGCAGACAATTCCTCATCATTCAACTCTCGGGAGTTCACGCGCGATTCCGGGTCGACCAAATTCTCTGCCCATGGGGGTTTGGGTAACGTCTGGAGCAAACAACCCCATAGTCGGTGTGCGATTTCGCGGGCGGCCCGGTGATGGGTTTCATAGGGATCGGAATCGAAAACGACGGGGGCTTGCTCTGCGTTCGCAATTTGGATCGTTTCATGAACGTGGCTAGGTAGGCTTTTAATCAGCAGGAATTCAGCCGCATCTATGGCTTTGAATGCAAACCAAATGCGGTCGCTCAGATTGTGCAGCGCATCCTCTTTAGTTGGGGCGTCTTTCCCGATCCGTAGGTTAATTTGGTCTCTTGCGTATTGCATGCCTGCGCCTACGATGTCGTCCTGAAACTTCACACAAGCCTTAATGCAATTGAGCGCGGCATCACGCGCGGCAATCAACTCTTCTGGTGTTGCATCCATTTTCTTCGCAAACTCCGTAAGTTCGCCCGTGTGTGTAAATGATTCGCCGGGGAAGCTCGCCACGGTTTGCGAGTTTTCGGGGATCAACCTATCCCCGGCGAAAGACTAGACTACCGCGCCTTGCGAAGTGCGGTCAGGAAGTCCTGAAACTCCTCCGGCCATTCCGCCGCCGTGAGTGCTTCCACTTCCGCCGGCGTCAACACGGCCTCGATGGTCGCCCGAGTCCCAACGGACAGATCGTCGGGCTTTGCGCCGATTGGCCGCAGCAGCACATGCGTTTCGTTGGTGAGTTCTTCGGCCCCAAGATAATGCGCCCAATCATCAGGGTTGAATTGATCCCACGATACGACTTCGTTGCACCAAACTCGCCCGAGACTTTCGCCCGGATAGTCAGTCCCAGCGAAGTCGACAATTACATCGCCGGGTTTGATTGCCAACTGCCAGTCGGTTGCTACTAGGGCTTTGCGTGTTCTCATCGTTCGGAACCTCCCCACGCTTGGCGTGGATTCGCGCCGTCCGGTATAATCGCGGTGACTGGTGCGATTGCCGGAAGGCAATTTGAACCTCTGCCCGTCGAGTGTTTGTAGCGCCCGGCGGGCTTCTCTATTTCAATGGCTCAAGTGTGCCACGTAATAGGCGGTTTACTTCTCGCCTTCATTTAAGCGCGCCTGTGCGCGCAAGCGCTGTATCTCAGGATCGGCATCGACTAGCTGACGCATCGTGAGCTGCTTCGCCTTCACCGGCTCCGGCGATACGGCAAGCGACTCCATGTAGGCGCGAACGCTGTAGGCGAATAGTTTGATGTGGCGCTTCGCGCCCGGTTCGCTAACCGTATACCCGCGAATGAGTCCTTGCTTGAATGCGCGAGAGAATATCTCGGCGCGATGTCCCCAAATGCGAGAACACTCGCGGAACGTCCACGCTTCGCGGTGTTTAATTTCTTCGAGTGAGTGCATTACATGGCCTGCGCGCGGGTTGTCTGTGTAGGCGTTGCAATCATGATTTGGTCTCCCTCAATTGGGAGCATGGCGTGACGCGGGGGAATACGCTAAACTAGCCGTAGACCTTTGCATGTTTGCGCATGCTCTGGTTTAGCCCGTCGTCGGTGTTGATAGCATCGGCGGCGGGCGCTTAAATTGTAACGCGGTTAGTCTATACTGAGTGTAAGAAAAAGTAAAGGGCGGGTCGGCGGCCCCGCCGATCTTACACTACTTTGATGCGGCTTCCTTTGCCCGCTGAATGTTGCGAATGTAAAGCTCGGATTGCGCCATCAGTGCGTCGATAAGCCGATCTAAATGTCCGGCTGCTTCCGCGCGAATGTGGCGAGGCTCATTCTGTAGCAACCTGATATCGCCGCGAGACAATACCAGCCCTTCATGGTGCCCGCCTTCGTCGTCAGCCTCTATTTCGACAGACTGGGTACAAAGTCGCCATTTCCCATCGTGCTTTGTGAAACCGAGAAATTCGCCGGTGAAATATTTTCCAATTTCATTGCCGTGATGATCTTCCCGCACAAATGGCCCCTCTTGTCCGAGCAACCACTTTTCAACCCATGCGGAGACGCCGAGGTTCATTCCTGTTATCTGCGCTTCAAACTGCGCGAAGATATCGTTAAGTGAATCGGTTTCGGAGTTGAGTGTTTCGGCGAGTTTTGCGAGGCGAGCGATCTTCTTTTCATCTGGTGACATGTCTTTTTGTCCTTTGGGCTTCCGCCCTTTCTTTAACCCTTCCGGGTCTACCGTGTTCTAACGGCCGCCGCCGATAGAACAATCTAAGTGAGACTGTAAACCAATTTGCAGAAAGTTGCAATAGGAAATTGTTCAATCCTTTGTAAAAGTGCTGGGTACAGGCCCGCTTGTGCTCTGGCCGGGCTGAGAGAGCCCCTATACCCTGCCGCGCCGCTTTGCCGCCCGCGTCTCACACGCCACGATAAAGGCGCATTCGACGGCCTCGGCCTTGCTTTTGGCGGCATGCACCACAAGCCACGCGCCGGGGTCTGCGGGCCTCTCTCGCCACTGCACGCGGTAATTGCTCTCGTCGGGGTTGTATCCGTCCAAGGGGACAATTTCAAAGCCCGCGGGCCATGCCCGGTGCTGCATGAGGGTTTCTACTTCGCAGTCGGCAACGTCGCGTAGTTGGCGGATCCAAGTGTGGCGCTCCGCCTGGGTGCATCGCCACAGCGGCACGCCCGCGGGGGACGTTGGGTCTTGTATAAATCGCGGCATTCCGGCGTTATACCGGACGAGCGGGCGGAAAGTCCTTTGCTGGTCGCGCGGGGTGTGCGCCTATGCCTATTTGCCTTCATCCGCCCAGCTAAGATAGTGATCAAAATCAATCTGACAAGAATATAGTTCGTCTCTCCAATTCGATTTCACGGGGTCAGTGTTTGTCGCTGCACTCAATCGGGTTTCTGCCTCATTACAAACTGTGTAAAACTGTTCCTCTTCGGGTGAAAGCTTCGCGGACTCTCTCTCGACGCGCACGCGATGCGCATCCTCCTTTAATTTTGCCTTTAATTGTTTGTAGAGAGACTTGGCGTCATCCTTCCATCCTGGCTTGGAATTCCTATCAGTCGGAATCAATTCCTTAATGGCCTCGATCTCGGCAACGTATTCCCGCGCCATTGCAACGCATCGCTTGCGATCTAAAATGTCTTGCTGCGTCATTGTTTCCCCCTCTTCCTCTCCGATAGTTGAACGATCTTCCCCTTTGGCGCGACGAGCCGGGCGACGGCGTCGGCCTTCACGCTTGGTGCAAGATGAGCATATCGCAGCGTCATGGCTATATCAGAATGCCCCAGGAGCTCACGCACGGTGTTCAGG
>CALEZK010000397.1 GCA_937928585.1 uncultured bacterium
AATGCTGCCTTATCGGCGGGAGGAGTCGCGACCAACGCCGTCGCCCCCCGATCAAGGTAGGCCGCCAAGGTTTGGCCATTCGTCAATTCCACCGCTTCGAGCGCGGTCGCCACAGAAAGGCGGCGCGAAGTCACCTGTTCTCGGTTCGGCCGTCCCATCGCGCGGGTGAGGGGGTCTGATGGCACGCGCCAAGCCCGAATCACCGGCGGTGGCGCAGGTTCGTCCTTCTTTCTGGGTCTTTCCGGGACATTAAACTTCGGGTCCTGCTGCCAGGTGCCCGTTGTCATTGCGATCGCATCGAGAAACTGCTCTGCATTCATCCGTCGAACTTCCGGCCCGCGAAATACAAACTCTTCCTTGGAATCTTCCGGTGTGTTCAAAGACGGCAGACGATAAGCGCGCGAGGTAAGCATTAACCGCATTGAATGTTTCAGATTGTAACCGTTATTGATGAGGTCCTGCGCCAGCCAATCAAGCAACTCTGGGTGCCACGGCTCGTTTTCAATTGTGTCGAGCGGTTCGATCAGTCCGCGACCGAAGAACTTTGCCCAGATTCGATTGATAGCATTCCGTGTGAAGAAACCGTTCTCCTCGTCGGTGATGACACGGGCAAGCTGGGCCTGTCGCCCCTGCTTGGAGCGCGTAGGGTCTATCTGGCCGGCTTCGTCCCAGAGAAACTTTATCTGCGCTTCCTTGCCCTGTGGCACATCGCAACGCACCATCTCGAGCGGCTCTTCCGAGAAGACCGCCGCCATTCCATAGCTGTCCGCAAGTTTCCAGTGATCGATAAAGCTGTCATGGCACGAAGCGCATTTTAAGTTTACGCCCAGGAAAACCTGCGACACCGTATTGGCAGCCTGCATTGATGGCACCATCGCTGCTGCGGTCACGCCACGCCAAACGATGCCATTCACAAAGCCCTCGCTGTCCGGCGTTGGGTTCACGAGTTGCGTCGCAAATTGATCGTAGGGCATGTTCTGGTAAAGCGCGTCGAACAGCCACTGTGTTATCTGCTTGCGGCCACCGTCGATATAGCCGGTTCCAATAAAATCGTTGCGCAGCAGGTCGTTCCAGTAGGTCATCCAGTTCTCGGCGTACGAAAGATTGTCGGCGAGCAAATTGTCCACCAGCTTCGCATGCTTGTCGACGGCGGCATCGTTAAGAAACGCATCGAGCTGCGCGGGAGTGGGCAGCAGGCCGGTGACATCGAGATATACGCGCCGTGCAAAAATGGTGTCATTCACAAGTTCAGGCGAGGCGACGCCGTTCTTTTCGAAATAGGGGGTTAAGAGCCGGTCGACAGGATTGACGATACTGGCGGCTTCGTTTGCTGGCGGTAGCTCCGTGCGCAGGAGTTTCAAGGGTGCCTGGTAGTCGGCTCCGGCAGGTGCTACGTCGTACCACTTCGCCCCCTGATCGATCCATGCACGAATTAATGCCACCTGCTCACTGTTCAGGCGTTCGCCCTTTGGAGGCATGACGGTATCCGGGTCGAGTCCTGAGACGAGTTTTACGAGATAGCTCTCCGCGCTGTTGCCCTCGATGAGCGCTGGCCCGGATTCGCCCCCTTCGAGAAAGGCAGCGCGATTGGACATCGAGAAACCACCTTTGGCCCGATCGCCCATGTGACATTCCGCACAACGCTCCGCAAGTATTGGGTGAATGTCTGTCGCGAAGTCGATGGTTTTTTTCGCGGGCGCGGGGAGTTCCGCAACTTGAGCAACGGCGGTTCCGCTTGCCAGCAGGATAATCGCCGCGCTGATTGTTCGCCCCGGTATTCGGTACATCATGGGTTTAACGGTGCTCCCTGAACATGTTGTCCGTACATAATAACAAAGCCACAATGCAATACAAGCGGCAGGGGTATCGGCTCGTATCGCCAGCGTCGCAGGCGACCCCGTATCATTTCGCGAGCGCAATCGATGCCTAATTGCGTTACACTCTCGCGCCATGAAGGCACTGCGAAAGTGGAATCTGCCAAGCCCCTATTGCGAGTGGCTCGATCCGAACCGGCCGCTTGGTCGGGACGTTCACTTTTTCCCACGAGCGATTGTTCCTTGGTATGACCTTGTGATGCTCGTGTGTCTTGGTGGAATCCTGGGGTCGATGTCGGTCTTGCTGGTTGTAATTCCCCCGAGAGGATTGACGCCGGAAGAAGTAGGGTGGCCCTTTTTTCTGATCTTGGGGACCGTTATCGTCGCGATGGCGCTTGTTCCACTGCTCTTGCTTCGACGTTTTTTAATTACCTGTTGGGCCTGGTATGCGAGTCAGTGTGGACGTTTGCGACTGGGAGTATTTGTTGGAATGGATGCGCTACTGGTCCGAATTGATGTGACTAAGTGCTATCTGATTCCGTATGGCGAATTACGGGACATTTACCTGCAGCCGCCGACCGAAGTTTACACCAGACGTCAACGCCTGCTCGTCTTCGATACCGTGCTGGGGAGGATCGAGTACTTCGATACCCGACTCGATGCAAGTGACGCTGAAATCAAGCGCGCGTTGGAAAAGCTCGCGCCCAACCGAATACAGGCTGAACAAATCGAGCGCGCGGATCGCGAGCTTCGCGATGATCCGAAGTCCGATACCCTGCTTCTGGGTCCGATTGTTGCCCTGCTCGCGTCTTTTCTCGCGGTATTTGCGGGTATCGGTGTTGCGGTTGTCGCTGGAGAGGGCGAAACGGCAGATTATTTCGGCATTTTGATCGTATTCGGTGTGCTGGGGATTCTAGTTTCCGCCTTGTACCTGTTCTTGCGCCTCAACTTTATGGCGCGGTGGTATCGATGTCCCCAATGCAATGGAAGAACTTCGACAGTCGAACGCTCCCTGCCACACATCAATTTTTACTGCAGATCTTGCAATATTGAATGGCGTACGGGCATCCAGCAAGGGGAGGGGGAGTAGTCCCGTACCCCTTGCGTGCGGCTAGATGCGAGATTCAGATACGCGCGTCAAATCCATCAACATTTCCGTCATGGATTGATATCGTTGCTCCGGACGCCGGCGAAGCGACTTCAGCACGATACGATCCAGCGCGCTGGGCACGTCGGGGTTGTATTTCGATGGTGGTTCAAACTTGTACTTTGAACTGCGAATTTGCCGCATGATTTCTTTGGAATCGCGACCATCGCACGGATGGCGACCGGCGAGCAATTCGTACATGGTTATCCCAAAGGAAAAAATATCAGAGCGCGCATCGAGTCCGCGCCCTTTGTTCTCGATCTGTTCCGGTGACATGTAGGCGCGCGTGCCGCCGCCTTCACGCACCCAACGCATGCGCCAACTCGAACTGGACTTTGACAAACCAAAGTCGCAAATCTTCACCTGCTTCATGTCCCGCGAAAAAAGGAAGTTTCCGGGTTTAATATCGCGATGGACGATATTGTTCTGGTGAAGAAAGTCCAACCCGCGGCATAAACGTATGCACACGTCGACCATTTGTGCGACAGTCAGGTCGCGGTCGGCAATATGCTTACGTAAATCCGGTCCGTCAACAAATTCCATGAGCAAGCAGCGGCGGGTGCGCCCCTGCGCGTCGACTTGTTCGATGATTTCTTTGTGATACCGGATGATGCACTCATGTTTGAGCGAGGCCGCAACAAGGATTTCGCGCCCCAGATAATCCCGCTTGCGCTTTTTCTTGTCGAGGTCAAATTCCGGCTTCAGCACTTTGATAGCAACGGTCATGTCCCGTTTACGGTCGATCGCCTTATACACGGTACCCATACCACCGCTACCAACCGGCGCGATGATTTCATAGGGACCAACATTTGTAAGTTCGAGGCTGCTGGCTGCGCCGCCTTCCGTAAATGGCAACCGATCCTCGTCGTCGTCCGCTGCATCGGCTGCAACCCGGGGTTTACGCCAGAAAAGCCTCATGATACCCAACATTTCGTCGTTACACTCCGCACCCGCAAAGGTGTCGTACTTGGCACCACACAATTCCAGAAAGCAAACCGAGCTGTCATGAATATGCTACTTACTTTTACCTGATTCTTACGCAGTTTTCCAAGTGGCCGTACCGGCGGGAACCGGCACTTCCACAAGGATATCGCGCAATACACTGTTGGTCGTGACCCGTCGTAACCTGCTTTCAGGGTTCAGGATAAGCCGGTGTTCGAGCACCGGATGCGCCAGAGCCTTGACGTCGTCCGGAATGACGTAGGTTCGACCCTGAATCGCCGCAAACGATTGACAGGCTCGAAATAAGGCCATCGATGCCCGCGGGCTGGCCCCAAGACTGAGGTGGGTAGAGTCACGCGTGCGGTGGACGACCCGAAGAATGTACTCCCGGACCTTTTCGTGAACGTGGATTTCGCGTACCGCACTCTGCATTCGCAAAATTGTCTGCGA
>CALEZK010000398.1 GCA_937928585.1 uncultured bacterium
GCAGCAGGGTCTTCACTTTCAATTGCGGGTTCGTGGTCAGCGCATCTTTAAACGTTTGAAACGCTTCCGGCGACGTCAACTTCACATAGACTGACTGAAACGTATCGCCGCGATTGTAGGCCGGCTGCAATACCGCCGCATCCGTCCACACTTCCGATTCCGCAGAGCCACCGCCCCCGGTGAACAACCCTACGACTTCCCATTCGTTCTGTCCAACGCGAATCTTCTTCCCAACGTCCAAACCGGCAAATGCGCGCGCAGCTCCCGCCCCGGCGATGATTTCGTTCTTGCCCAGCTCGAACATCTTGCCTTCAACAATCTTGAGATCACCCCGGATTTCAGTTCCTGCCTTCTCCACTCCCCGCAAGGGCACGTTCGCGTCGGTGCCGGTCGAGCGTTTCGGCAGGTTGATCATGACAAACAGCTCGGACGAAACGAGCGCGCCTTCCGCGCCGCGCACGATGCCCGGCGAATCTGCGATCAAGCGTGTCTCGTCCCGGGTTAGTCCGCTCGTCATTTCGCTGTCCGCGCCGCTGCGTAACACGATGGCAACATCCTTGCCCCCGGGTACAGTCATCGCCGCGCGAAACCCTTCCGCGATCGACAACACCCCGACGAACACCGCGACGACCCCGCCGATACCGACGGCAGTGGCCAGTGCCGCACCCGTGCGCTGCGGAATCGTGCGCAAGCTAAATATCGAAATTGAAATGACCTGCAACAACCAATTCATTACGCGTGTCTCCGCAGCGCCACGGCAATCTGCAGGCGCATTGCCTGAACAGCCGGCAAGAATCCGGATACAATGCCCAATCCAAAGATAAACGCGATTCCCGCGAGAATGTAATACGTGGGAAGATAAAACACAGCCAACATGCTCGGCGCGGGGCTACCGCCGAGCGTGATCAACCATGCCGTCGCCAGGCCCGCGCCTCCGCCGATGATGGCGATGATGCACGATTCGACAAGCACCAGCGCAAGCACGCGCTCATTGGTAAACCCGATTGCCTTCAACACGCCAAGCTCAACCGTACGCTCCCGCACCGACTGCGCCATCGTATTCCCCGCAACGAGCAGAATCGTAAAAAACACCGCGCTCACGATCGCTATCAACATCGTGCCGATGTCGCCAATCTGTTGTGCAAAACCCTGAATAAACGCGCCTTCCGGTTCCGCCTTCGTTTCAAACGGCGAATTGGCAAACTCCGCATCGATCATGCGCGCCACGTCCTCCGCGCGATCGGGGTCAGCCACGCGTACGCCATACCAGCCCACTTCGCCCTTGCCGTTCGCGCGCGCCTCTTCGAAATAGTCGTAGCGAAAATACATGCCGGACGTGTCGGTCCCTTTCTTCGCGCCGTCGAAGATACCCACAATGTCGAATTCCCAGGCTTCATCGCCCTCGCGCGGCCACAACGGCGACATCAGCGGCAGCCGATCTCCAACCTTCCATCCAAACCGATCCGCCAGCGCCCGCCCGACGATGCACCCTGTGCGCGTCGTCAACCAGGCCTGCTTCTGTTCTTCCGGAAGCAAAAACTCCGGATATAACTCCAGGAAAGGTTCCGGATCCGTCGGCATCGTTGCGAAGAAGTTCTTGGGCTCATTCTGATATATGCCGTTAAACCAGGTGAAGTGCACGGCGGAAGATACGCCCTCGATGCGTTCCATTCGAGCGCGATACGATTCCGGCAGCGTCATAATCAGCGATACTTTATGCCGCACAATCAATCGGTCCGCGCCGGCCACCGCAACGCCCGCGGTAAACGATTCCTTGATTGTGCAAAGCAAACCAAACAGCAGGAACGCCACAAACACCGAAAGCAGCGTGAGCGAAGTGCGCAGCTTCTTTCGTTTCAGATTTCCCCAGATAATGCCGAGAAATTTCATTCCGGTTGCTCCGCAAAAAGCTGACCCTTGTCCAGATGCACGGTGCGCGTCGCGCGCGCGGAAGCATGCGGGTCATGCGTAACCATTATGATGGTTTTCCCATGCTCGCTGTTCAGCGCCTGCAACAGGGATAGAATCTCATCGCCCGATTTGCGATCGAGGTCACCGGTCGGTTCGTCGCATAACAGCAGCGTGGGGTCGGTAACGATAGCGCGCGCAATGCCCACGCGCTGCTGCTCGCCGCCGGAGAGGGTGCGCGGGTAATGGTTCATGCGATGCGAAAGCCCGACCACCTTCAGCGCAACTTCCACATGCTTCCTGCGTTCGCTACGCGACAAGTGCGTCAACAGCAGCGGCAATTCGACGTTTCGCGCCGCCGTCATGACCGGCATCAAGTTGTAGAACTGAAATATGAAGCCCACATGACGCGCGCGCCACGCCGCCAATTGCCGGTCTGACATATTGTCGATCCGGTCATCGCCAATCGTGACGGTCCCGCTGGTCGCGCGGTCGAGTCCGCCGATGAGATTGAGAAGGGTGGACTTGCCGGAACCGGAAGGCCCCATCAACGCGACAAACTCGCCACGCGGCACCTCGAAGTTCATGTTCGAAAGTACGTGCACTTCCTCCGAGCCGCGCTTGAAATTCTTCGCCACGTTCGCAACCCGAACCAATTCATCACCGTTCGTACTCACGCCTTCGCCTCCGTTACGCGAACACCGTCCGCAAGAGTGTCCGGACCTTCAACCACAACAGACTCGCCCGAAGCTACGCCGGCGGCGATCGCCACGTTGTCTCCATTCTCCGCGCCAAGCGTCACCGCGCGACGCTCAACAATTCCGTCTCGAACAACAAAAACGATGTTCTTGCCTTCCCGCTCGAATATCGCCGATTTCGGCACCCACAAACTGCGGGTTACGGTTTCGCTTTCTTCATTGCTCAAAAACGCAACCTTCACACTCATGTCCGGAAGGATGCGCGGATCAAGCGCATCAAACCCGACGCGAACCTTTACCGTTGCCTTCTGGCGATCGGCAGTGGGAATGATTGCGATCACTTTCGCCGGAATCTTCCAATCCGGATATGAGTCAAGCGTCGCGGTTACAGGCTGGCCCGCGGCCACGCGATTGATATAACTTTCGCTCACATCAACTTCGATTTCGAGCGAACTCATGTCCACGATCGTGCAGATTCCCGTGCGCGTGAATCCGCCGCCGGCGGACATGAGCGAGATCATTTCCCCAGGCTGCGCGTTCTTCGCCGTCACGATACCCGCAAATGGCGCGCGTATGATCGTGTCGTCCAGTTGCTGCTCCCACAACTCCACTTCGCGCTGCGCTACGCCAACATCGGCTTCCTGGCGCTCAAGACGCGCCTGTAACGAATTCACATTAGCCTTGGCCCGATCCAGCTCGGATTCCGTCATCACTTCCTGGCTGGTAAGGTCTATTGCGCGCCGCAAATCGCGTTCTGCCAAATCGAGGTTGGCCCGTGTTTCGTTCAGCGCCTCGCTCGCGGACACCACCTGCGCCTTCGCGAGTTCCAGGCTGCGCTCAACGTTCGATGCGTCGATCCGCGAAAGCACCTGGCCTTCTTCGACCTTCATGCCCTCCTCGACGTTCACTTCGATTACTTTGCCGGTCACCTTCGACGATACCGTTGCCTCGCGCCGCGCCGTAACATACCCGGACGAATTCAGCAGCGTGCTGCCACCACTTTCGCCGGAAACGGTCTCCACAACCACTGCCGTCCTCACGGGTACTGCCCCGGGCATATTCAGCCAAAAATAACCGCCGCCCGTCGCGGCAATAAGCAAAGCGACGATCAACACGATCGCACCGAGCGGACCACGCCGGGAACCCTGTGACCGGTCGATGCGAAGTTCGTCCAGCGAAATTTTTTCCGAACTCATTGAATGAAGTACTCAATCATAATACGCGTAATACAGGCACCGGGAGGCTATGGTAGGGGGCGCGTTAGGGAAAGTCCAGATGCCGGCGACAAAAAAGGTCGCCAGTCAAACAACGGCGATGCGCGCGATTTTCGAGGTTTAGGGTGCGGTCAGCGGCGCATCCGGATTCAGGATGGGCGTGTCCCACCCCGCGACACTGGCGGGCTTGATGCCCCTGCGAAATTCCGTAAAGCTGAACGTCGCCGGATGATACGGCCCGACAAAATCTATCGCGCCATCGGGTTTGATCGAATCTTCCATACCCAGGCACCAAAGGTGCGCGTTCACCAGCAATCGGCGGAACCCATCGTTTAGAATATCTTCCGACGCGCCCTGGGTCGTCGCAAATACGCGCGCCACCTTGCCCGACTTGCTCGTGTAGTCACGTGCCCACACCACCGGCTGAGGTTTGGACCCTTTCTCCGGATCCACCGGCGAATCTTTCGCCATGCCATTCAAAACGATGCCCTTTGCAAGCACGACGCTTCCCGCGATCGGATCTGCCGTATAACAACCGGCCTGCACGTGCATGTCGCTCACTCCGCGAAAAACCGGGTGTCCTTTTTGCTCCGGCACGATATCCACGCGCGAACTCTGTTTATGGTTGTCGCCAAAATGGCTCACCCACGTCTCGCCGAGCACCTGTCGGCCAAACCCTTTGGGAAAATCTTCGCCCGCGTACTGCCAGTCATACGCGTGGAACTTCCGGTCCGCGGGAATCTGAAACGCATGCGTCGAGGTGCGCAGCCCGATGATCGGCCCGCCGCGATCGACATAGTCCGCGAAATGCTGCATCTCGTCGTCGGGCATGTTGATGAACCGCATGAACACCACCATGAGATCGGCGTCCTTGAGAATTCCCAACCCGCGAATATCGCTGCTGCCCGGAAGAATGTCGCCGGTCGCGGGATCAGTACCGAAAACCACCGTGCATTTGAAACCGTAGTGCTTTGCCAGAATGCGGGCCAGCGCGGGCAACGATTCCTCGCTGCGATACTCATGGTCCGACGCGATAAAAACGATGTGCTTCCCCGCGCCGATACCGTCGCTTCCTTCGTAAACGACATGGGAAGGTTCCGCTGCGCTGGCAGTAAACCCCGCCGCGAACAAGAGTGCGACAACCGCGATTATTCTTTCGTACATTGCCAAAACTCCAGTAGATGCTACTGCTTCGCGACGCGAATCGACTGCAAATACGCAATCAACTCCAGAATCTCCTCGCGCGTGTAGCTATTCAACAATCCCGTTGGCATCGTGGAAAGCGGCGCTGGTTTCCGCGCGGTAATCTGGCTCACTGGAATCTTTCGCCCTTTGAGGTCCTGCAGCGGGTTCGTCAGAATACGCACAAACTCGGCGGTCTCTTCCACAATGATGCCGTAAACCGTGCCCTCTTCGAGGATGTCTTCGGTCTCCAGCGTAAGCTCCCACGTCTTGTACTGTTCATTGATGACCTGGGAGGGCTCGAGCAGTTCCACCAGTATCTGCGCCGGGGTGAACTGCTTGGTGCCGTCGGTGAGATCTGGGCCGACGCGTCCGCCTTGATCGTTTGGCGTGTGGCATACCGCGCAAGAAGCCTCTTTGTAGATTGCCTCACCCCGCTCGATTGACCAACTCGTGCCGATGGGCGACACGTCGTTGATCAGGTTCGCGACCTTCCATTCCTGCACAAACTTGCGGCCCGGCGTGTTGAGCACGTCCTTATTCTCGCTCATCCATTTCAGGGGGTCTTCCACTACATGCATATGCCCGTTCATCAACTGATAGTGTCCGGGGTACGTGCAGATATACTCGTACTGACCAAGCGCCGTCGGTGCGGTGAACTCGATGGTCTCGGTCTGGCCAACCGGCAGCATCTTGGACGCGACGATGATCTTGTCGCTCTCTGGTCTCCAATGCTTCGCAAACCCGTCTGCGCCCAGCATCATGGCCGCAAGCGCCACCTGCGCGCCGGAACCGGGCTGCACAAAGATCATGTTGTGATCCATCGCGTCAGGATTCGAGAAAACTACCTTCACCTTCATGCCGGGGCCAACCGCAAATGCCTTGCGGTCGTATTTCATCTGCTCCTTGAGCGTTTGAATGTGCACGACCATCGTGTCGCCTTCCAGCTTCGGCTCGGGCGACTTTTCCTGGTGGAGATAATCCGCGGTCTCAGCCTCCGCGCCATGCTGGTGGGCGCTGTGGTCCACCGCGCGCGCCTTGGCGTCGCCAATCTGCCCCTCAATTTCCCAGATGTACTTCACGCGTTCCGCGGCGCGCCGCGCGTCGGGATGCGGAGAGTTCAGCATCCCCGTCAGCAATGCTTCATTCACAACGTTCAACTGTTGATGCAGCCACAGCGCTTCCATGATGTGGTGCGCGTCTTCTTCCTTGCCGATGTCGAACTGTTGCACCCACTTCGTCACAGCCGCAATCACTTCGTTCGCGTCGCGTCCGCTCAACTCGGTGCGCGCGCGCAGTCGTACGCCATTCATCGGGTGCTTCAGCACGTCAAGCAACGCCTCAATCGGCTCACCCGCGATCTTCACGCTATCCAGCAAGGGCTGGCCTTCCGCCGTTATACGATAGACGCGGCCATGCAGATGGTCTCTGCTTGGATCGCGGATGTTGTGCTGCATATGACCGATGATGGCGTTTTGCCAGTCTGAAACATACAACGCGCCGTCATCGCCAATCTTGAAATCGGAAGGGCGGAAATTCGGATCGCTGGAAACCAGCAGGTCCTCCTGCTCCGTGCCCCAAAAGTTTCCATCCTTATTTTCCAATGAATACCGCTTGATGCCAAGAAATCCGATGCTGTTCAGAATGATGTAGTTTCCGTCAATGTGATCGGGAAAATGTGAACTCGATAGTATCCCGCTCGACGGCACCGGGCGCACGGTTTTTGTCAGCAGTTCATGCATCTTGAAGGTACCGCCGCCGTCCATACGCACCTGAAAGGCACGGCCCGAAGTTGCATCCGTCGCGAAGTGGTAACCCCAATAGTCAAAATCGCCGCCGTGCGGGTTCGGTTCGTTTACCGCATGAAATGAAAACCGATGCGTGCGCGGATTGAATCGGTACATGCCCGACTTGCTGGAGTGCAGGTGCGCGGGCGCCCACGGCGTCTCCACGTTGCTCACGTTAAACACGCCGCGCTGGTAATAGATGTACCCATCCGGCCCGTAGTCGAGGTTGTTCGGCGAGTGGTGCGTGTCGGCGGAATCAAGACCCGTAAACAACAATTCGCGCACGTCCGCTTTGTCGTCGCCGTCTGTGTCTTTCAAGAACCAAATATTCGGCGCACTGACGACAATCACCCCGCCGTTCCAAAACGTGAAGCCAGTGGGGTTATGCACAAACGCAAACGTAATCGCCTTGTCGGCAACGCCGTCGCGATTGTCATCCGGCAGTATCAGCAGCCTGTCGAGCATTTCCCGGTCAGGCTGCCATTTCGGATAGGTTTCCCACGCAGCAACCCAAATGCGTCCTTTCGCGTCGACATCCATCTGAACGGGATTCACCAACTCAGGAAACTGCTCTTCCGATGCGAACAAGTTCGCTTTCAGGCCGGCCGCCAGCTTGAACGTGTTAACGCCCTCGCTCGCGGGCACGTAGTTGATCGATCCCGTTTTGCCGTCCGGCGCAATGTTGGTTTTTACCAAAATCGGCTTTGGCACCTTGCTGTCATCCGGCTTGATCGATTTCCCGTTCACCGCGCCCCAGATAACAACATCGCGACTGGCGGACATGGCGTCGAGCATCACGAGTTCATGCTGCAACACCTCCGCGTTCGTTTGTTCATCCACAAATTTGAGAATAGACCGGTTGCCCCAGACATCGTTTCCGTCCGTCGCGTGATAGCGATTGAACCAGCACCAGTTTTTCTCCAATACCGCCGCCCGCACGGGCTCAATGTTCTTGTCGCTCACCTTCTGGCCAAGGGCCTGCACAATGATTTTCGCCAACTCCTCATTGCCGCGATCATTCAAATGCACGCCGTTAATGGTGAGGGGCGCGTCGACCTTCTCATACAACGCGCGCGTCGGTGCGAAGAGATCAACGAACGCAACTCCCGTTTCCGCCGCCACCCGCGCCATCGCATCCGTATAGATCGACAACCACAGATTATTCTCCTTGCCGTCGGGAAAGTTCGGCGAGTTCAGGTTCTCATGTGCGATGGGGGAGAACAGCACAATGCGCGGCGCGGCTTTGCCGTCATATTTCTTGGTCGCCGTTTCGTCGATAAATGCGCGCAACTCGCTCTTGAACTTCTCGGGGTCTCGATAGTAGGACTCGTTGTATCCAAAGAAAGCGAAGATGACGTTCGCCTTCACCAGCGTCAGCATCTCGTCCGGCGAGGGGTATCCCTCTTCGCGCGGACGCTTCGCTACCTCGTCGCCGCTGAACGCAAGCGTGCGAACAACGAGGTCCTTGTCCGGGTTCGCATTCTGTAAATACGCCTCCAGCCAGCCATCGTGCTGCATGCGGTCCGGCAGCGCATTGCCGATAAGCGCGATGCGATCGTTCTTTTCAAACGTCACCTGCGCCCAACCAGTCATTACTCCAAAAACCAGCGCCAACACCGGCGCTACCCAAAAACTGCGACGAACAAGGTTCATTGCAAGATATCCTTACCAGTAAGCCAAACAGCAAAAAAGCCCGGAGAATCACCGCGCCGATTGCGCGTCTACGTACGCCCCCCGGTCGCACTCAAACGAAAAGAGTATGTTGTTTCCCTCCCCTCAGGCAAACCGGCGTCGCCAAAGCCGGCCTGACCCCCAAACGTGCCTTCCGCCGGCACATTTTCAAAGTGGTGAGGCCGCTTGCCTGTGCTATTCTCAATCCCACCACCAAAAGAGGGCATCGCCGTGCAAAGTATTCTTCGAATCGTTCCGCTGTGTTTGTCAGTCCTGGCCTGCGCGCACGCCGCAGCCCCGCTATTCTCGGATCCCTTCGGCAAAACCCTCGCCGACGGCTGGAAATGGGTCCGCGAAAATCCCGACGCTTGGCGGCTTGCCGATGGCGCGCTCGAAATCCGGATCGAACCGGGAAACATGTGGGGCGATTCCAACAACGCCCGCAACATTCTCGTGCGCGAACTGCCCGATGCCGATACCGTCGCCCACACCGTATCCGTCACCGTTTCGAACAAGCCGACCAACCAGTATGAACAGGTCAATCTCGTTTGCTACTACGACGACAGCAATATGGTCAAAATCGGCCTCGAACTGGTCGACGAAAAATTGAGTCTCGTCATGGGTCGTGAAGAAAAGGACAAGACCAACACCATCGCCCTGTTGCCTGTAACGGCAACCACCCTTCAAGTACGGTTTGTGCTTCGTGGCGACGAGATAGAAGGGGCCTACCGCGAAAATGCCACGGGTGCCTGGCAAGAGGCAGGAAAGTGTGAGCTCGCGGTTGATGGCCCTCCCAAGATCAGCCTGCAGGCATACCAAGGCCCCGCCGACGCCGAGCATTGGGCGAAGTTCACTGATTTCAAAATCGAGAAATCAAAATAGCGCATCGCCAGGCGAACGTAAACGTGTTCACGACCTGCACCCGACGAACCTTCCTTAAAACAGCTTCCGCCGCGTGCCTCGGCGGGCAACTCATTGCAAACGCCGCGTCGCGCGAAGTTCCGTGGCTTGCAGACGTACAACTGCCCCCGACAAATTTTGTTCCAGTCGATACCGGCTACTTCGAACCGCTCCTCGTTGCCCCCGATGGTTCTCCAATTGTCACTCAATCGCAATGGGAGACCCGCCGCGCCGACATCCGCGCGCGCTGGCTCGATTTTCTCGGCCCAATGCCGCCGCGTCCGCCGGTCGAACTCACCATTCTGCGCGACGATCACGTCAACGGGTGTCGCAGAATGCTCGTGCGATACGCATGCGAACCCAAAATAGAAGTGGAAGGGTATCTGCTTTATCCCGATCCCCTGGGTGAACAAAAGTATCCCGCGGTGGTCGTGCTTCACTCGACCACGCCAGATACCATCGAGGAAGTCGCCGGCGGAAGTGGGAGGGAATCGCGCGCTATCGGTTTGAAGCTCGCGCAACAGGGCTTCATCGTACTCTGCCCGAAATGTTTTCTCTGGCACGATCCTGCGCTCGACTACGACGCTGCTGTCGCAACGTTTCAGGCGCGAAATCCTGGTGCGTTGGGTATGCGCAAGATGCTTAACGACGCGCAAGCCGCCGTCGATATTCTAGCGAGTTTACCCCAAGTCGATCCGGAGCGCATCGGCGCCGCAGGCCATTCGCTTGGCGCGAAAGAGGCGCTCTACCTCGCAGCGTTCGACGATCGCGTAAAGGCCGCGGTCGCAAGCGAAGGCGGCATCGGCCTTGGATTCACAAACTGGCACGACCCCTGGTATCTCAGTCGCGCCATTCATGCCCCCGATTTCAAATTGAATCACCATCAGTTGCTGGCACTGATCGCGCCGCGCGCATTTCTCATTCTCGCCGGAGAATCAGGTCCGCCTAACACATCCGTCGCGGACGGCGACCGCACCTGGCCCTTCGTCGAGGCTGCATTGCCTGTTTACGCCTTGTACGGCGGCCCCGCGCGCATTGGCTTGTTTAACCACGGGCAAGGCCATACGATTCCGCCTGAAGCGTTCGAGCGCATGTCCACATGGCTCCAAACATATTTGGAACGCACAACGTGAACCACGCCAAGATTCCGAAACGCGACGCGCAATTAGCACGCTCGCAGAGGACAAGCAAAGTGCAAAACGTATCATCGCGACTGCGGCTCGCCACGATAACAATAGCGGTGATCATTTCTTGCGCTGCCGCGAATGCCACCGGCCTTTCCGCGGGCGCAGCGAAAGTAGATATCACCAACGTGGAGGCGGGTCCGGTTAACGACCCGCTGTATGTAAAAGCGCTCGTGATTAAGAGCGCCACAACCACAATCGCAATTGTCACAGTAGACGCCGTAGCGATTGGCGAGATCGGTCACATCGGCAACGACTACCTTACCAAGGTACGCGCACAGATTCAGACCGAACTCGGCATTGCCCCCGAAAACGTAATTGTCAACGCCAGCCATTGCCACGGTGTAGTTCGCGCCGATGTCGATGCGCTCACCGTTCAGGCCGTGAAAGAAGCCGCCGCCGCGCTCGTTCCCGTAACCGTCGGCGTAGGGCGCGGTCACGAAGACCGCATCTCCGAGAACCGCAGATTTTTGTTGAAAGATGGCCGCGAAGCCGACAGCCGTCACGCATACTCCATTCCCTTTGACAGCGATATTGCGGGTGTTGGCCCAATCGATCCGGAGATCGGTTTGCTTCGTCTCGACAAGGAGAACGGCGACACTGTAGCGATCATCTATAACTTCGCGTGTCATCCCATTCAGGGCGTGCCGAGCGGAGGAAACACCGCAGACCTTACCGGCTATGCATCGAAAGTGATCGAGGACAATTTAAGCGAAGGCGCCGTCGCGCTGTTCGTGCAGGGCTGCGCCGGGGACATCAACCCCGCCATGTACAAGGACGTAAACGCCCCGCGCAACGCCGAGCATCTCGGAAACATGCTCGCGCTCAGCGCGCTGCAAGCGCTAAAGAGAATCGACACGAAACCGGATCCGCGACTCGTCGCTATCAGCGAGACCATCGCATTGCCGCGCGCGGACAACACCGCAACGATTGCCGATATGGAAGCCGAACGCATGCAGTTACTCGATTCGCTGCAAGGCACCAGCCTCAATTTCAAAACGTTTGTGCCTTTATACGTGAAATACAGTTTGTCCGAAGACTTCCCCTCCTATTACGCGCATCGGTACCTGCACGAAGAAATGATGGGCCGCGAAGACCTGAAGAAACTCGACGCCGAGAACCGGCGCAACATGGATCAATACATCAAGAACATTCACACGATGGAGCGCCTGACGCGACTTCAAACCAACCTCGCGCTCCTGCGCAAACATCAGGCGAACAACGCCGCAGCGGGAAAGCCCACGGTTGACGTCGAAGTGTCGGGCATGCGCATTGGCGATTTTGTCTTGCTCACCTTCCCCGGCGAACTAACCGTCCAGATCGGGATGAACATCAAGAAAGCATCCCCCCATCCCAATACCTTCGTCGCGGGCTACACAAATGGATACATTTATTACGCCCCCACTGCCGACCAACTCTGCAATGTGGGTGGCGCGCAGGAAGACAGCGATTGCATCGTCGCGCCCGAGTGGCAACCGCTGTTCGAAAAAGAAGCCTTGAAACTCCTGGGCCGCATATAGGAGGGCGGTTTTTCCAACCCGCCAATACTTCCACCAAACCAACGTCAGGTATCGAATCGAAACGTCCCCATGCGGTATTCTTCTAAAACTGAACTGGGGCTGCACACATCGAGGGAGTATTCATGAATAAGAGAGAGGTGCGGGTCGCGATTGCCACGCTGATAGCAACCTTCGTGATCTTCGGAATGGCAGTTGCCGAAGCACAAGACCCTTGGGTCGTTTACGAAGGCGCAGACGGCCCCGGCAAGGGCAAGCATGTTGTGCTTATCTCGGGCGACGAAGAATACCGCTCTGAAGAAACGCTGCCACAGCTTGGCAAGATACTTGCCACGCGTCACGGCTTTACCTGCACTGTCCTCTTCGCGATTCATCCGGAGAACGGCTACATCGATCCAAACCAGACCGGAAACATCCCCGGACTCGAATCACTTGAGTCCGCCGACCTCATGGTCATCTTCACCAGGTTTCGCGCGCTTCCCAATGAACAAATGCGATACATCGACGCCTATCTCAAATCGGGCAAACCGGTCATCGGGATCCGCACGTCCACGCACGCGTTCAAGTTCGACGCAGGCTCGCCCTGGGAACGCTATTCCAACGGCTACGCAGGCAAACCTGTTGAATGGACCGATGGATTCGGCCGACTCGTCCTCGGCGAGATGTGGATCAATCACCACGGCAAGCATAAATATGAAAGCACCAGCGGGGTAATCGCGCCGGATGCAAAAGACCATCCCATCGTGCGCGGCATTAAAGACGGCGATGTCTGGGGCCCCACCGATGTCTACGGTGTACGCCTGCCGCTGCCCGGCGACAGCATTCCCCTCGTGCTGGGAAGCGTTCACGAGCACGGCGACGTCTACGACGAAACCGACCTTCACTATGGCATGCGTCCCGAAACCGGCAAGCCCGTGGCAGGCGACAAAAACAACCCGATGATGCCGGTGGCATGGGCCAAGTCATATCAAATTCCTGAAGGCGCAAAAGGCAAGGCCTTTACCACCACGATCGGCGCGTCCACGGATTTCCAATCTCCCGGCGTGCGCCGCATGCTCGTGAATGCCGCGTACTGGTGCGTGGGCATTGAAGGCGAGATCCCTGAAGCCGGGACCAACGCGAACATCGTTGGCGAATTCGCGCCGACCAAGTTTGAGTTTCGAGACAACGATTACTGGGCGAAACGCAACATGCGCGTGGAAGAACACCAACTCAAAAAGTAACGCCCGCCAAATGCTTCGGGCGAACCAGAACAGGAACAAGAAAATGATCGCAAACAGTAATGTAGTCCGTATCGCTGGTGCCTTCGCCTTCGCGATGGCCGCTGGTGTCTGCCTGCTGCCTTTCTCGGCAACCCGCGCCGTATTCGCGGCAGATGCCCCCGTAGTCGAAGGACTGCCAAAGGCAACCATTGACGGCAACGGCCCCGGATGGCGCGCGCTATGGCAGGAAGACTTCCAGAACGTGAACTGTGCCGAGGATACATGGACCTGGAAAGATGGCGTCATTTATTGCACCGGCACGCCCGTAGGCGTCATTCGCACCAAGAACAAAGTCACCAACTTCGAACTCGTCGTGCAATGGCGCCACATGAAATCCGCTGGGAACTCCGGCGTATTCGTATGGGTCACCGACGAATCGATAAAGGACCTGGCCCCCGGAAAACTTCCGCACGGTGTCGAAGTGCAGGTGCTCGATCACGGTTACACCGAACAATACGAAAAGGATTCCGGCAAGAAAGCGGATTGGTTTACCTCAAACGGCGATGTGTTTCCCGTTGGCGTTACCAAGATGAAGCCTTTCCCGCCGCTTTCACCGGATGGCTCGCGCAGCTTCCCGCGAAAAAATCTCAGCAAAGGAGTGGGGGAGTGGAACCATTACTACGTGCGCGCGATAAACGGCGAAGTGCGCCTCTGGGTTAACGGCGAGGAAGTCTCCGGGGGCTCCGAATGCACACCCGCAACCGGATACCTCGCGCTCGAATCCGAGGGCTCTCCCATCGAGTTCAAGAACCTGCGCATCCGCGAGCTACCGTAGAAGCCACCAGGAAGCGCATCTTTTGTGGACTGCGGTAGCCCGCCGCGGCGAGCTGCCGCTTTGGCTGTCGACGCAGTCGATCTGTCTAAACGAGACAACTAAACGATTTCCGAAACATCATGGAGTTTCCTACATGGCCGCGAAGAAAAAATCGAAGCGTGACATCGTCAAGAACTATCCGTCCAAACAGTTCGTCGCAAAGTTGCGGCGTCTCGCGGACAGCATCGAGCAGGGAAAAGTATTTCGCATTCAGGTAGCAGGGGAGCGCGTGACGATTCCCGCGAACGCGGTCATCAACATCGAGCACGAACGCGCATCGTCTGAAGAGGAAATTGAGTTTCAGCTTACCTGGAAGCCGGAATAGCTACGCCGGCTTTCGCCAATAGAAATAACACAGGACGCACTGCGCCATGCATGCGCCAGCGAAGTCGGCAATCAAATCGCCAAGATCGAATTGCCGGTTGGGCACGTAGATCTGATGAATCTCGTCAGTCAGCCCATAGAGCGCGGCGAACAGCACCGGCACGAAACATTGCGCCCAAGCGGACACCGATTTGCCCGAACGGCGCATGCCGACCGAGACGATCGCGCCAAGTATCGCGTATACCGCCGCATGAAATACCTTGTCCAAACCTTCTATTTGCCACGTAATGGTCCAGGTAGGCGGATCGGTATCGGCAGACATGCGCCAAATCAAACCGCAATAAACCGCCGTCGCAAGAAGGTAGGGCCAGCGCATGAGCGATCCGTTACCGGAGGATATACCGCACGGTTATACCGTGCGCATCGAAATCGAATACGTAACGTGACCCGCCATATGCGATAGCATTGCAAAACCAGACGTCCGTCGGAAGCACGCCCGTGTAGAACATCGCGCCTGCCGCGTTTGGTGGCGCAATCCAAGCCCCGTGCACGCGCCCAATCGCAGCCGTGCCGCGCGTCACAATGCCGCCGAGCGATGTCGCATACAAGTAGGATGTGTTCGACCCGCCGGACAACAAATCCGCAAGCAGCAGAAACTGGTCCATCGGCTCTTCGTCTTTCAGCGCGAACAAAGCCAGCGCCATCCGGAACGCCGCGCGCGAATCAATGAAGTACAGATATGCCAGCGCGGGCAACAACTCGTCCGGATTGCTCCAATACACGTTCGGCGACAATACGCGGTAATGCCGCAGGTAGCGCGTTGTCGCCCGGCCTGCGTTCGCAAGTATCACGTCGCGCCGAAAGGCCAGTTGCGGCCGCTTGTAAAACTGTATCGCCTGCACCGCCCGCACCACCTCCTGCGCAACAGTAACGGTAAACACCGGCGCGATTGGGCCCGGGCCTTCGATGAATTCGTGACGCGACGTCAGCACGTCCATC